>JAGTUY010000391.1 GCA_018224455.1 Desulfosarcina sp. | reverse complement strand
TGGAGCTGTTTTCAGCCGGTCCATTCGCATCCTGTGTCGTCGACGCCGCCAAACAGTTTGGCGCCGATCTGATCTGGTTCGGTTTTTCCGAAAGCGGCAAAGCCGCCGCCCCAAGAGTTGCCGCGCAACTGGATGCCGCCTGTGCGACGGAAATTACCGACGTGATGCTTGAAGGCGATCAAATCGAAATCGTCAGACCCGCCATTGCCAATAAAGTCATGCAGCGGGTGAAAATCAATACGGGCCAGTTGGTGGCGGTGGTCAGAGCCGGTGCCTTCGAGGCAGCGGAAGCGATCACAGGAACCGAAAACGTCGTCCGGCTTTCCGCTCCGGCACCCGACCTGAAGGCTGTGATCAGGGAGCTCCTGTCGGATGCCAGCGGTGAAATCGATCTTGCCGATGCCGATGTCGTCATTTCTGTGGGACGGGGCGCCAAGGATCAAGCCGGTGTCGATCTGGTAAAAGCGTTGGCCGGCGATATGAAAGCGGGTTTTGGTTCTTCCCGCGCCATGGTAGACGGCGGTTTCATGGCCCACAACAAGCAGGTCGGGCAGACCGGCAAGATTGTCGCACCGACCCTTTATATGGCCATCGGTATCTCCGGCGCCATTCAGCATCTTGCCGGGATGAGCGGCTCACAGGTGATTCTGGCGGTTAACAAAGACCCCGAAGCGCCCATCTTCAACGTGGCCGACTATGGTATCGTCGGCGATCTCTTCGAGGTGGTACCGATTCTGCGCGAAGAGATAAGTAAAATAAGGGGCTAAATCACTAAATCACCACCTCTACGATGGGTCTTCCCCGATTCGCTTTTGCAATAGCATGACGGTCCAGAAAATGCGTGTCTGAACCATGCGGAAAAATAACCATGTACAATCAACCGATTAACCCTGACTTCGCATCCCCTTGCGGTTTGTATTGCGGGGTATGTGCCATTTACATTGCGCACCGCGATAATAATCAAAGGTTCAAGGAAAGACTATCCGGTTTATACAGGGGAGATGTGCTCGGCAAGGGCATCTTGCCCAACAGTGAAAACTTGTCAGCGGACGATATCCGATGTCACGGCTGTCTGTCCGATGACCGTTTTATGCATTGCAACCAATGCGATATCAGGGATTGCGTGAAAGAGAAAGGATACACCGGATGTCACGAATGCGATGAATTTCCCTGTGGGCGCATTGATCATTTTCCGATGACCGTCGGTAAAAAAGTTATTCTGCGCGCTGTTCCCTACAGAAGAAAATATGGTACTGAAAAATGGATTCAGGATGAAGAGGCCCGTTATATTTGTCCAGAATGCGGCAATACCGTTTTCAGAGGCGTCGTAACCTGTAATCAGTGTAAAGCTAAGCTGGATTTAGACTAGACTGCTGACGAGGAAGCCATGAATCCCCTGTTGATGTCCATTCTACTGATTGCTGGCCTGTCGCTTTTCGGCTACACGATGGTTCGAAAAATTCAGTTGTTAAAGGCACTCGAACCCACCGATAGAGCCAATCACCTGAAGGCGCGCCTGATTAATATGGCCACTTTGGCCATCGGCCAGAAACGCCTGGTCGGAAGAGCAAAAGAGAGAGGTTCGGGCCTGATGCATGCGTTGATCTTCTGGGGCTTCTGTGTCCTGTTGATTCGCAGCCTGACCCTGTACGGAGAAGGGTTTCAGGAAGGTTTTCACCTGCCGTTTTTAGGCGGCGACTATCTGTTGGGATACCTATATGTCGCCCTAAAGGATGTCATGGAGGGTGTCGTCCTTTTGATGGTGGTCTTGGCCATTTATCGTCGTGCCGTCTTAAAACCCAAACGCATGCACAACACCTTCGAAGCCTATTTGGTCCTGGTGATGATCGGGATCCTGATGGTGTCGGATCTATTGTACGACGGCGCACGCTACAACTTGATCCAGCTCTATGACAACCCGGGAAACATTCACCACTTCGACAATCTGAATTATGGCTCTGAATTTCTCTGGACACCGGTAACGGTGGGTGCGGCCAGCCTGGTTTCGGGTCTAAACGCCGACGCCAACGCCGTCATCTTGGTGATAATGTTCTGGGTGCACATCTGTACCCAGCTGATATTTTTGAATATCCTTCCTACCGGCAAGCATTTCCACGTGATTACCGCGCTGCCCAACGTGTTTTTCAAAAAACTGGGTTACCCCCATGAAAAGGTGAAATGGTTGGATTTGGAAGATGAAACCGCCTGGGAGGAAGAATCCCTGGGGCTCAATCATATCCACCAGCTCAATTGGAAGCAGGGACTGGACCTCTACACTTGCACCGAATGCGGACGGTGCAAAGATGTCTGCCCGACTTATATCACTGACAAGCCATTGAACCTGCATGAATTCAATGACTCCCTTAAATTAGAACTATTGGAAAATGAAGAAAAAATAATCAAACGGGCCAAATTGTCATCCACCCTGGGCCAAAGCGAGGATGACGGGCAGCTCGAAAAAACCAAAGCGGCGATCGCCGAATTGAACAGCGACAAGCAATTGGTTGGCGAGGTCATCGCCAAAGAGACACTGTGGGCATGTACGACCTGCCGCGCCTGCGAAGAAGTGTGCCCGGTGACCATTGAACACGTGCCCAGAATTATCGCCATGCGGCAGGGGCAGACCTTGATCGCGGAAGCCTATCCCAAAGAGTTGAACCCGGCCCTGAAAGGGCTCGAACGAAACGGCAATCCGTGGGGAATCGGGTATGACAAACGCGCCGATTGGGCCGACGGGCTGAATGTCAAAAGGATGGCGGACGACCCGGACGTCGATTATCTGCTGTGGGTCGGATGTGCCGGTTCCTTCGATGATCGATCCAAAAAAGTATCCATCAGCCTGGTCAACATCCTGAAAACAGCGGGGGTCAGCTTCGCCATGCTGGGCGTGGAAGAAAAGTGCACCGGAGATTTTGCCAGACGCGTGGGCAATGAAATGCTGTTCCAGATGATGGCCGAGGAAAACATTGCCACACTGAACGCCTATAAGGTCAAAAAGATAATCACGGCCTGTCCGCATTGTCTCAATTCCCTTAAACATGATTATCCTCAGATGGGGGGAAATTATGAGGTGATCCATCATGCCGAGTTCATCGATGGCCTCGTCCGAGGCGGAAAAATAAAACTCAAACCATCGCTCGACGGCGCGCTGACCTATCATGATCCCTGTTATCTCGGGCGCTACAATAACATTTACGATCAACCCCGATCGATCCTGCGATCCGTTGCCAAAGGCGGCCTCAAAGAACTCGACCGACACGGACGGGAAAGCTTTTGTTGCGGTGCCGGTGGCGGAAGAATGTGGATGGAGGAGACCATCGGTAAGCGAATCAATCTGGCGCGTTCGGAAGAAATCGTCGATAGCCAGGCTACCCATGTCGCGGTGGGTTGCCCCTTTTGTCTGACCATGATCGAAGACGGGATGAAGGAATTGGGCAGGGAAGAGGAGATCAAAACGATGGATATCGCCGAAATTGTTGATAAAAATATGGTGTCATCAAGCATTATTTTAAAGGGGTAAAAAAATGAGGTACGCTGAAACGGGGTATAATTTAGAAGTTGATCTAACCCGGGGAAACATCGAAAAGGTGGCTACAAACCCGAAAGAGACCGAGCTTTACCTGGGTGGTCTGGGCACGAATGCCAAGATTTTGTGGGATCGCGTTCCCCCTGAAATTGAGCCGTTTTCTCCTGAAAACCTGTTGATCTTCAGCGCCGGTCTGTTGTGCGGAACACCTGCTACCGGTTGTAACCGCACCATTGTGACCACCATTTCTCCTCAAACCAAGTTGATGGCCTTTTCGATGATGGGGGGGTTCTTTGCACCTGAATTGAAGTATGCCGGTTACGACAAAGTGATTCTTCGCGGCAAGTCGCCAAATCTGGTTTATTTGTGGATCAACAACGGCAAGGTGGAACTACGGGATGCCGCTCATATAAAGGGAAAAGGCGCTATCGAGACGGCAGAAATCATACGCAAGGAGCTCAAGCAGCCCAAAGCCCAGGTCGCCGCCATCGGGTTGGCCGGTGAAAACAGGGTTTTTTTTGCCTCCATCGAGCAGGGCCGATCCAGCGCCAGCCGCGGCGGCATCGGGGCCGTTATGGGAGACAAGGGGGTCAAGGCGATCGTCGTTCGCGGCACGCAGGACATCCATGTCGCCAAGCCGGCCGAATACATGGATCTTTGCAACGAAGTCATGCAATATATCCAATTTCGCAATGACAACCCGATTCCGGGAGTCATGCCGATTCTGGCCGGGTTGGGATCGCCCCAGGAGATGAAGGTCCATGACGAGAAGTGGCATACCGAAAATTTCATGTGGGGCAATTCACGCGTCCGGCGCAAAGGGTTCTGGACCGATGAGATCGCCGGAGAGTGGATGGAGACATTGGATAAAGCCCGGACGAGGCTGATCAGTTGCTACAACTGCCCGATGACATGCGGGGCGACCATTTCCATGCCCGGTCTGCCGACCTACATGATGAAATGCTTCACGAAACTGACCTATACCATGGGGGCATTCTCGAACCTGGATTTTGGATTGAAAATTGCCCAGCGTGCCACCGAGTATGGCGTGGATGGATTTTCAGCCCCTCAGGTGATGGCCTTCGCCCTCGAACTTCTCGAGAACGGCATCCTTTCCGACAAGGACTTTCCGGATATGCCGCAAGACAACGAGGGCAGATTCTACTATCTGCTGGATAAAATCGTCCGGCGTGAAGGCATCGGCGACGTTCTGGCCGATGGCACCCACTGGGCGGCCGAAGCGATCGGCAACGGTGCGGAGGACTATGCGCACAACAATATCAAGAAGCATGAACAGCTGCCGCTCAAGCTGTCCATGCTCAACCCGATCTATTTTTTAATGTACAGTACCGGCGAGAAAATGAATATCACCCAGATCGAAGGCCAGTTCCCCCAGGCCCCCTATCCCAAGAGAGAGCACCGGGAGGCGTTTGTAAAGGACTGGCACCATGTGCCCGACGAAAAATTCAAACAATACTTTGTGGATTGGGAACCGCGTGGAGAAAAATCGATGCCCTTTTACCCGACGGTTGACATGTGCTGTGACATCGTCGACTGGCAGGAGAAGATGCACTACATCGATGACGCCCTCGGCATGTGTGCCGGTCTGTCTTCCTTCCCTTTGAAACCGCCCTACCACATCCACAACTACCCGAAATTTATATCCGCAGCGACCGGCTTCGACATGGATGAAGCCTCACTCAGCCAGGCGGCCAAGCGATACCGCACGCTGGTCAGGGCCATCAACATAAGAAGGGGCATGCGCAGAAAAGATGATCAACCGCCAAAGAACCATTGGAAGAAAAGGTTCCCCGAGCTCGAAAAGGAGCTATTGGACACCTATTACCGGTTCAAGGGGTGGAACGATGACGGTATCCCCACCCAAGCATCGCTGCACGAACTGGGTCTGGATTACGTCAGTGAAGACTTTGTCAAAAGAGGGATCTTGACGGAGGGTGAGGACGCCCCTTCCAAAGTGGCTGCCGCTCAACAAGAGACAAAATAGCGTGGAGGGCGTGAACCTTGAAAGGTAAAAAAGAGAAAAAGACCATTAAAACGATAAAAATCGATGTCGATAAGTGCAACGGCTGCCGGGCTTGTGAGATGATCTGCTCCGCCTTTCACGCGGAACCGAAATACAGCAGCAACAATCCAGCCCGGTCCCGCATTCGAATCATCCGTGAACCCTTAAGAGACCTTTACGTTCCTGTGTACGCGGGTGAATATGCGGTTGCCGAGTGTGCCGGCAGGGACAAATACACCATTGACGGCAAGGAATATGACGAGTGTTCCTTCTGCCGTGCCTCATGTCCATCCAGGGACGAGTTCAAAGAGCCCGATTCCGGCCTGCCTCTGAAATGCGATATGTGTGAGGGTGAAGAAGAACCCTTGTGTGTGAAGTGGTGCCCGCATGATGCCTTGATTCTGCAGCAAAGAGAAGAGGAAGGCGAGGCGCAGGACCCTCAGGATGAGCTGGAAAATCTCGAAATCGGATTGGAAGCGCTGGCAGACAAATACGGGATGGAAAAGATCAAAGACGCGGTTGCCAGGATATCGAAGAAAGTTTAAATAAACAAGGCGAAAAAGAGGATTGATACAGACAGTGGAAACAGTCGCTCCCTTCAAAGAGGTCATCGAAGAGATAAAAGATGCCGGTGGAGACGCCCTCAGATTCTGCTTTCAGTGCGGACTGTGCGATACGGTTTGCCCATGGAACCGGGTCAGGCAATTCAGCATTCGCAAGATTATCCGGGAGGCCACTTTCGGTTTGACCGAGATAGACGGTGAAGACATATGGCGATGCACGACTTGCGGGAGATGCCCGCAGCAGTGTCCACGGGGGGTAAAACAGATAGCGGTGGGTGTGGCTTTACGCCGGGTTGCCGCGGAATATGAGGTTTTCCCGGCTTCTGTCCGATCTGCCCGTACCGCGAGAGCCAGCCTGATTTCCGAAGGCAATCCCTTGCAGGGAGAACGAAACAAGCGGGCGGATTGGGCCACAGGCCTGGGCGTGAAAACCTTCACCGAGGGTATGGACGCGCTCTATTTTGTCGGTTGCTATCTCAGCTATGATCCACGAATGAAAAAGGTGGCCACCGCCACAGCCAACATTCTGAAGCGGGCCGGGGTAGAATTCGGTATCCTCGGTGCAAAGGAAAGCTGCTGTGGAGAAAGCATTCGCAAGACGGGCAGTGAGAAAGTGTTCAAAAGCCTGGCCCGGGAAAATATCAAGACCTTTGTTGACAACGGAGTCAAAAAGATAATTGTCTCTTCTCCTCACTGCTACCATACGTTTAAAAACGAGTACCCCGAATTCATGGTCAATTTCGAGGTGGTTCATATCTCCCAATACCTATTCGAGCTGATCAATTCGGGAAGACTTGAACTGACCAAAGCCTATGAAAAGAAAGTGACCTATCATGATCCCTGTTACCTGGGCCGGCACAATGAGATCTATGATCAGCCCCGAGACCTGTTGAAGAAAATTCCTGGTCTGGAAATGGTAGAGATGGCTGATTCGCGCAAGGAGAGTCTCTGCTGCGGCGGCGGCGGCGGCAGGATCTGGATGGATACACCCATGGAAGAACGGTTTTCCGACATCCGGTTAAAACAGGCGGTTGAGGTCGGTGCCGCAGAGCTAGTGACCGCCTGCCCATATTGCATCACCAATTTTGAGGAAAGCCGGTTGAACCTGGAGTATGATGAGGTCATAGCGATCAAAGATATTACGGAGATCATCCAGGAAGTGCTTTAGTATTTTATTCTTGATGAGGAGATAGAAAGTGGGAAACGATGTATTGCCAAAAGAGATCATTGAACAATTTTCCGGAAGCCTTGGAGACATCAATTTTGGAGACGTAATGGTTGTTGGTGGGGGGGTCAGCGGCATCCAGGCCTCTCTCGATCTCGCTACCGCCGGATTTAAAGTGTACCTGGTTGAGAAAGGGCCGAGCATCGGCGGGCACATGGCCCAGCTAGACAAAACCTTTCCAACCAATGACTGCTCCATGTGAATTCTCTCACCGAAACTGGTCGAGGTCGGCCGGCATCCAAACATAGAGATTCTGACATTTACCGAAGTTGACGGTATAGAAGGGCAGGCAGGCGATTTCACGGTTACCCTGACCAAGAAACCCCGATACATCATCGAGGAAAAGTGCACCGGCTGTACGACATGTGTAAAATATTGCCCGGTCCAATACCCGGATCCTTTCAATCAGGAGATATCGGACAACAAGGCCGTTCATGTGTACTTTTCTCAGGCCATTCCGCTTGTCGCCTATATCGATGAAAGCTGTCTTTACCTGAAAGAAGGCAAGTGCGACATCTGTAGAGGCGTATGTCAGACCGGCGCCATCGACTTCAAGCAGACGACGCAAAAAGAAGAGGTCAATGTCGGCGCGATCATTCTGGCTTCCGGCATCGAGCCATTTGATCCGTCGGTAAAGGACGAATATGGCTACGGCACTCTGCAGAACGTGGTCACCAGCATGGATTATGAACGGCTTTTATCATCCACCGGGCCATACGGCGGTGAAGTGCTGCGTGCTTCCGACAAGCGGCACCCCAAAAAAATAGCCTGGATTCAGTGCGTGGGGTCCAGACGGGTAACCGAAGGCGAGAACAGCTATTGTTCAGGCGTGTGCTGCACCTATACCCAGAAACAGGTGATTTTGACAAAAGAGCATGACAGCGATGCCCAGTGCACCATTTTCCATAACGATATCCGCTCCTACGGCAAGGATTTCGAACGATTTTTCCAACGCGCCGAACAGCTTCCCGGCGTCGAATTCATCCGAAGCTACGTGTCCATCGTCGGAGAAAACCCGGAAAACAAGAACGTCATTGTCCGTTATGCGACAAACGATGACGGTGTCAAAGAGGAAGCATTCGACATGGTCATCCTGTCCGTCGGATTGAACCCGCCTACCGATCATGCGGCGCTTGCGAAAACGTTTGGAATCGATCTCAATTCACACGGATTCAACCAAACCGACCACGAAAACCCCATGAAAACCAACCGGCCCGGGATCTTTGTCAGTGGGGCTTTCCAGGGGCCAACCGACATCCCGGAGTCGGTTTTTACCGCCAGCGCCGCCAGCGCCCAATGCGGTGCGCTGCTCGACTACCGACGAGGAAAACTGGCCAGAGAGAGAACCTATCCGCCGGAACGGGATGTCTCCACGGAGGAGGCGAAGATAGGTGTTTTCGTGTGTCATTGCGGGGCCAATATCTCCAGTGTCGTCAATGTCCCCTCCACCGTCGACTATGCCATGACGCTGCCCAATGTCGTCTACGCCCAGGAACAGCTGTTCTCTTGTGCCACCAATTCCGCCAAGGAAATAACCGATCTGGCCGAGGAAAAAGGCTTGAATCGCGTGGTGATCGCCGCCTGCTCCCCCCGGACGCTGGAACCCTTATTCCGGGACACCCTCAGGGAGGCGGGGCTGAATCAATATTACCTGGACATGGCCAACATCAGGGAACACTGCTCATGGGTCCACGCCAAGCAAAAGGAAGAGGCCACGAAAAAGGCGCAGGATATCGTCCGGATGTCGGTGGCACGCGCCAGCCGTCTGGAACCGTTGCAGGAGTTTGATCTGCCGGTAAACAAGGCGACCCTGGTGGTCGGTGGCGGTATCGCCGGCATGACCTGTGCCCTTTCCATCGCCAGTCAGGGGCATGAGGTCCATTTGATTGAAAAGAAAAAAGCGCTGGGCGGAATGGCGCGCAGAATTCACACCACCATCGAAGGCATGGATGTTCAGGCCTACCTGGATGACCTGATCCGAGCGGTGTATCACAACCCCTTGATCCACGTCTCCCATGAGGCAACCATCACCCGTGTTTCCGGTTATCTGGGAAATTTTATGACCACGGTGGAAACGGAAGGTCGGGTCAAAGCGATCAAACATGGTGCATCCGTCCTTGCTATCGGTGCGGATGTGTATCAACCCACCGAATACCTTTACGGCGAAAATGACAAGGTCTTCACTCATCTTGAATTGGGGGAGTTGATCGCCCAAAAAGAAGAACGGGTAATGGCTGCCGAGAGCCTGGTGATGATCCAATGCGTGGGCTGCAGAAACGAAGACCGAAATTACTGCAGCCGGGTGTGCTGCAGCCACGCCGTGAAAAATGCACTGAAACTCAAAGTGATAAACCCGGAGATGGACATCTATATTCTCTTCCGGGATATGAGAACCTATGGGCTCAGAGAGGATTATTACCGCGACGCATCAGACAAAGGGGTAAGATTTATCCGCTATGAACCGGATGACAAACCCCTGGTCGAAGCCGCCCAAGAGGGGGGCAAGGAAATCGTTCGGGTGACCATTGCCGATCCCATCCTGGGCCAACGGCTTGAATTGGACGCCGATATTCTCTCTTTGGCGGCCGCTGTCATTCCCTCCGCCTCAACCCGTGAGGTGGCCGGATTGTTCAAAGTGACCTTGAGCCCGGACGACTTTTTCAAAGAAGCCCATGTCAAGTTGAAACCAGTCGAGTTTGCCACCGATGGTGTTTTTCTTTGCGGGACGGCTCACTATCCCAAGCATATCCAGGAAACGATCAACCAGGCCTATGGCGCGGCCGGCCGGGTCATGGCGCTTCTATCAAAAGATACCGTCGTGGCCTCGGGTTCCGTTGCCGAGGTGCGTGCATACGATTGTGTGACCTGCGGTGCCTGCATTACCGCGTGTACGTATGACGCGATAGAATTCGTTGACACGCCAAAAGGCAGAAAAGCATGGGTGAATCCCATTCTCTGCAAGGGGGACGGTGTCTGTACCACCAAATGCCCGACCGATGCGATTGTGCTCAAGCACTTCACCAATGCGGCGCTTTGCAGCCAGATCGATGCGGCGGTTACCGGGCAAGAGATCCTGCGACAAATTGATGCGGTAACTGAAGATCGGTAACGGTTCAGCATGGCGGCCGATGGGGATTACCAATAAATGGAGACCACGAATGAGTACTAATCCTGAATTTAAACCAAGACTATTGGGTTTTGTCTGCCACTGGTGAGCGTACGGCGCCGCTGACCTGGCTGGAGTTTCCAGACTGCAATATACGACTGATATCAGGCTTATTCGCGTCATGTGTTCCGGCAGGGTGGACCTGGAATTCATACTCAGGGCATTCTTCAATGGACAAGATGGCGTGTTTATCGGTGGTTGCCGCCTGGATGAGTGCAACTACATCACCCACGGCAATTACGATGCATGGGCCAACGTCTACCTGTGCAAAAAAATAATGGGTCACATCGGCATCAATCCGGAGCGGCTGAGGATTGAATTTATGTCCGGCGCGGACGGAAACCTGCTGGCCGATTCGACTGATGATTTCACCACCCAGGTCAAGTCGTTGGGACCGCTCGGCGAAGGTGAAGGCATCGACGTAAATACGGTCAGGTTTAAACTCGAAGCAGCCATGAAGCTGGTCCCCTACCTTCGACTGGTTGAACGGGAGCGGTTGCGAGTACCTGAAAAATCAAAAAAAGCGTATACTGAATTTTTCGAAAGCAGCCAGGTTGACCGGTTGTTCAATGAGATATTTACCGAAAAACTGGCCATCAGCCAGATCATGCTGCTTCTGAAGAAAAAACCCCTTTCAACGATCGACATATCAGAAAGGCTGGGCCTGAACCCGTCAGATGTATCCAAGCACATGAACAGCTCTTCTCGGCACGGGTTGGTCAGGTACGATACAACCAGCAATTGTTACGCACTGGCCTGAAAGAAACGGGTGTGGCTGAGCAGCGGTCAGCCAGAAAATGGGGAAACGCTTTATGGAAATTGAAAAAATTGATCAGATAATCGACAACCATCACGGCGACGCCAGTGCACTCATTCAAATATTGCTTGATATTCAAAGTGAGAATAACTGGCTTCCCAAGGAAGCCTTAAGACGGGTAAGCGAACGATTGAACGTCCCTTCAACCCGGGTGCAGCACATCGCCACCTTTTATAAGGCTTTCAGTGTCGTTCCCAAGGGGCGCCACCAGGTTCACATCTGTTTGGGGACGGCCTGTCATGTCCGCGGTGCTCCCCGCGTGCTTGACAGCGTGCAGGAGGCGACCGGAATAAAAGCGGGTGAAACGGACCTCGATTTCAAGTTCAGCCTGGAAACGGTTAACTGTTTAGGCTGCTGTGCCTTGGGGCCGGTATTGGAAGTGGATGGAAAAGTCCATGGAAAGATGACGCCGGGACAGACAGCAGACGTGCTAAAAACTTACCAGTAGGGGAGAATTATGGCGCGGTTAAATTCGCCTGAAGAATTAGAGCAATTCAGACAGGAACTATTGTCCAAAAGGGATCCCAGCGCCCCTTGCATTTCGGTTTGTGCCGGCGCCGGTTGCGTGGCCTCCGGTGCCGACGCCGTCATCGCCGCTTTTAAAGCGGAAATTGAAAAAGAGAGCCTGACCGCCAACGTGGATACCAAGGGGACCGGATGTCCTGGATTCTGTGAGCGGGGACCGGTGGTCGTGATCTATCCTGAAGAGATATGCTATCTTCAGGTAACGGCTGAGGATGTTCCCGAGATTGTCTCTCAGACAATCAAGGCGAATAAAATCGTCGAGCGCCTGCTCTACCAGGATCCCGTTACCGGTGAACGCGCTGCCCGGGAATCCGACATCCCCTTTTACAAGAATCAAAAACGCACGCTGCTGTGCAATAACATCAAAATAGATTCCAAGAGCATCGATGACTACCTCTCAATCGGCGGGTATTCAGCGCTCAGCAAAGCGCTTTTTCAGATGACGGACGTAGCGGTCCTGGAGGAAGTCAAAAAATCCAACATCAGAGGGCGGGGGGGGGCCGGGTTCCCTGCAGGCAGGAAATGGGAAGGTTCCCGAAATGCTCCGGAACCCATTAAATATGTGATCGTCAATGCCGATGAGGGTGACCCCGGCGCATTTATGGACAGGGCCCTGCTTGAAGGCAATCCACACGCCATCCTTGAAGGGCTGATCCTGGGCGGCTATGCCATCGGCGCACAAGAGGGCTATATTTATGTCCGACAGGAATACCCGCTGGCAGTAAAAAATATCCACCTGGCGATCGAGCATGCTGAAGCATATGGTTTTCTCGGGGAGCATATTCTGGGTTCACCTTTTACTTTCAAGGTCATTGTCCACCAGGGGGCGGGTGCGTTTGTCTGTGGTGAATCAACGGCCTTGATGACAGCCCTGGAGGGCCGGGTGGGTGAGCCCAGACCCAAGTACACCCGCTCGAATATCAAAGGCCTGTGGGAAAGACCGTCTGTTTTGAACAACGTTGAAACATGGGCCAATATCCCGCTGATCGTCAATAACGGCGCCGACTGGTTTACCCAGATCGGAACCGAAGGCAGCAAAGGGACGAAGATTTTCTCATTGGTGGGCAAGATTACCAATACCGGGCTGGTGGAAGTCCCCATGGGCATTACCCTGAGAGAGATCATCTACAATATCGGGGGCGGCATCCCCAATGGCAAGCGTTTCAAAGCCGTGCAGACCGGCGGACCGTCCGGTGGATGTATCCCTGAAGCGCAATTGGACCTGGAGGTCGGGTTTGACGAATTGACCCAGGCCGGCTCGATGATGGGGTCGGGCGGGATGATCGTTCTGGATGAAGATACCTGCATGGTGGATGTGGCCAGGTACTTCACTGAATTCCTCACCGACGAATCCTGCGGTAAATGTGTCCCCTGCCGTGAGGGCCTGCGGCAGATGAACCGGATTCTGACCAACATCACCCACGGAAAGGGCAAAGCGGGTGACATCGAGATCCTGGAGGAACTGTCCGAGACCGCCATGGAAGCCTCGCTTTGCGCGTTGGGCAAGAGTGCCCCGAATCCGTTTCTAAGCACGCTGCGATACTTCAGGGAGGAATATGAGGCGCACATCAAAGAGAAGCGTTGCCCGGCGATGGCCTGCAAAGCGCTGATCGCCTACTACATCGATCCAAACCAATGCCAGGCCTGTATGATCTGCCTGCGCAAGTGCCCTGCAGAGGCGATCGACGGCGGCAAGAAGAAGATCCATGTCATCGATCAGGAAAAATGCACCCGCTGCGGAACGTGCTTCGAAGTCTGCCCCTCGCGTTTTGGCGCGGTAGCAAAGATTTCCGGCGAACCGGTCCCGCCCGCTGTGCCTGAAGAAGCAAGAAACATAATCAGAAAGAGCAAAAAAAATGAGTGAAATCCTTTTACAGATCGATGGAGTCAACGTTGGAGCCAGTGAAGGGATGACAATATTGGAAGCTGCCCAAAACGCCGGGATATCGATCCCCACGCTCTGTCACCACGAAAAACTGGAGCCCTTTGGGGGGTGCCGGCTCTGCATCGTAGAGGTGGCGTCACGCGGATCGACCAAGCTCGTTGTCTCCTGCGTTTACCCGGTGGAAGAAAAGCTGGTCGTAAGAACCCGATCGGAAAAGGTCGACCGAATCCGCAAGACCATCTTGGAGCTGTTGCTGGCCCATGCGCCGGACTCCCCGGAATTAAAGCGTTTTGCTAAGGACTATAATGCAGATAAAGACCGCTATGAAAAAGACGCTTCATTTTGCATCCATTGCGGTCTGTGCGTCAGGTACTGTGCCGAGGTCAAGAAGGCCGACGCGATTGGATTTGTTGACCGAGGAATCAGGAAGGAGATCAGTTTTATTCCGGAAATAGCCGCAACGGTTTGCAACGACTGCAAGGAATGTTTCCCGCTCTGCCCGACATCCTATCTCCAGGCCGCCTTCGTCTTGACCCAGGCCCTGGCGTTTCCGTCGGCATCATCCGATCCCGCTGCAACGCAATAGGCAGTAAGATGGGCGGTATACCCGCCACGCGGGTGAGCGAAAAATACATCTTGCGGCTAGCGTTGATGAAACCGTCAAAGATCTTTTTTCAGATTGATGAACTTGCTGCGGTCGAACCCCAGGGTCTTGAAAAACGAAAGCAGATCGGAAGAGTCCCAGGGCACCGAGGTATAAACGCGGCTGATTCCCATGCGCTTGTACAGTTTGAAGATCTCACGGGCCAGGCGGTCGCCGAGGCCCTGGCCCATGTATTCCGGATCGACGCCAAGGGTGGCGATCCAGGCGCTTTTTTCAATGCCGAAGCCGAAGGTAAGGATGTAGCTGATCATAAACCCGATGACCCGGCCGTCCAACTCGGCCACGAAGCAGATGTCATTTTCGCTTCGGGCATGCTTTTCAATCAGCTTTTTAAAGTCCATATCTACGGATTTTCGGACAATGGATGCGTAGATGTCGGCGATATCGTCCGCATCCGCTGCCGAAAGCTCTCTGATCCGGATATTTTCCACGTCAATGGTCCTTTTTTCTGCGTAATAGGGGTTAATCGACCCGAATGATCTTCACATGACGGCCTACCCAGTCCGGAGGCAGATAGACGCGGCCACTGTTGCCACTGGATTTGACCAGTTTCTCGATCATCTCCTCCCCGTATATTTCGAACTTTACTTTTGTGGGAGCCAGGCTCGGCGGCGCTTCGGCCATCTGGTTTTTTTTGTCGTCTGCCACGATGAATGCCCATCCTTTTCGAGTGACTGGATTGGGGTTGTTTCGAAGGTGTTCGGATCATTCCTCTTAACATCAGCGTCGGGTCGGGTCAAGCCGGTTTAGCTAATATGTCGCTACTTTTCAGCTGTGATGGGCGGCATGGCAACGGCTTCGATGCCGGTGATTTGATCATGACAGATATTTGCTCCTCAGCAGGTCGGCCATCTGGTTGACTGCGCCAAAAGCGCGCTCCACGGTGTGCTCCCTGTCCGGGTTGATCAGGCAGCACGTGGCCGGCGAGAGCATGCTCTGGGCCAATCACATGGTGTGGTTTATCCCTTGACAAGTTATGCTTTTTTTCGAATACATATCTGGAAATGTTAAAATTAATAAATTTTTCAGCTTAAAAAAAATCATGGATAATGCCCTCTGTAAACCGTTGTCAATTTCCTCCGCCCCGAATGCGCTGACCGAGCGTATCAAGGAATTGAACTGCCTGTACGGTATTTCCAACCTTTTTGAAAACCAGGATGTGTCCCTGTCATGGATCATGCAGCGTGCCGTTGAACTGATTCCGGCAGCCTGGCAGTATCCTGAAAACGCTTGTGCGCGGATCCATTTAGACGGTCAGGAATACCAATCCAAGCATTTCAAGACGACACACTGGCACCAGAATACGCCAATCATTTTAAACGGCAATCATGTCGGTGACGTGGACGTCTACTATATCCAAAAACCCCCGGTGTGCGATGGCGGACCGTTTCTGGAGGAGGAAGATCGCCTGTTGAGAGCGATTGGCGAGCGGTTAAGCAAGGTATTGTGGCTAAAGCGTTCTGAAGCGGCGCTCAAAGAAAGCGAGTCACGTTATCGGGTGCTGACCGAGCAGGTCGCCGAAGGTGTCTCCCTGGTGCAAGACAATCGCTTTTGTTACGTCAATCCGGCCTTTTGTCGACTATTCAACATCTCTTCGGCCGGGGAAGTGCACGATGCCCCCGTACACCATCCCCCCGGGGATGATGCGGACGATATATCCAGACTCTTCGGATCAATCGGTGACGGCACCCTTGAGGCCAAGGTCGAAGAAGTTCACCAGCTTGCCCGATCCGAAAAGACTTTCTGGATCCAGGTCTGTCACAGTCCGATCGCTTATAAGGGCCGGCCGGCGCTGCTGTCAACGTTCAAGGATATCACTGAATTCAAAGAGCAGCAGATGGCCGCCCAACGAATGGCCGATCTGTTGGACAGTGAAAACCGCGTGTTGCGGTCGTCATTGAAAGAACGTTATCGACTGGGCGACATCCTTGGCCGTTCGCCGGCTATGCAGGAGGTTTACGAGCTCATTTTAAAGGCGGCCGCAACGGATGCCAGTGTGGCCATATTCGGCGAATCCGGTTCCGGCAAAGAGTTGGTGGCCCATGCCATCCATGACCACAGCGACAGGAAGAAAGAACGGTTTGTCGCGGTGAACTGTGGTGCGATCCAGGAGACCCTGTTCGAACGTGAATTTTTCGGCCACCGCAAAGGATCATTTTCCGGCGCCCACGCGGATTCACCGGGCTACCTGGATATGGCCGATGGCGGTACGCTGTTACTTGATGAGGTCAGCGAGTTGACCGTCAACATGCAGGCCAAGCTTTTGCGAGCCATCGAAGGCGGAGGATACCGGCCAGTCGGCGGCATCGAAACCCATCTGGCTGATTTCCGGATTATATCGGCATCCAACACCGTTTTGGACGATAAGGTCAACAGCGGCCATATGCGCAATGATTTTTTCTATCGTATCCAGGTGATCCAGATTCAATTGCCACCCTTGCGCCACCGTAAACAGGATATTCCGCTGCTGGTGGAACACTTTTTACGCAAAATGAAGGGGCCTTCCGGACTGACCAGCATTCCCGGCCGTGTCATGGATACACTGATCGCGTATGACTGGCCCGGGAACGTGCGCGAATTGGGCAATGTTCTCCAGCGCTATGTCGCCCTCGGGCACCTTGATTTTCTCTCATCCGATCCAAAATTCGCAACGGCACCGATCCCGGCCGAACTCAATCTTCGTGAATCCACCCAACAATTGGAACAGGCTCTCATCTCAAAAGCGTTGCGCCAGGCAGGCGGTAACCGCACCCAGGCAGCCTCCCTGCTGGGAATATCGCGCAGAGCGCTTTTTCGGAAGATGCCCCCAGCATAGGTGCCAAATTCGCCCACTTTGGGCGTATTCGCCCGCATTCAATATGCTATATCATGACAATATGTTACGACTCATTTAATTGATTTAAGTGGGCGGTTATTTCCCACCCTTGAATTGTGGCAGTCCCTGCCATCCCTCAATTATGTCATTAATATCAGCAAGTTAAAAAAACCTCAATACTGGCACCGTCATTGCTCTATCCCGCCGTCAGTAATCAACTCATCAAAGCAACCGTCGACGCACAGAAAAGGAGTAAATCAATGAAACAAGACCCTTTTGGAAACCTCACCGATTGGGGACCGGTTCTGGACACCTTCGATGAACTGGCCGATAGCGGTAGATTGGCAGCGTGTCAGCCGGGGTTGATTCGAATCCTGCGATTCAAGGGCAACTGGAGGCTGCGTGAAGAGGTGCTCAAGCGCGTCGGAGAGATCCAAACTCCGTCCAAGGAAATGGTCCTCCAGGTCGTTGCCATACTGGCAGACGATAACACCTACTACGATGCCAGGATCATTGCGGGCGATGCACTGGTTCAACTGTTGAAAAATGGGCCGGCCGATTCCCATGAGGAATTAACCTCAGCCGTGAGAAAATTGGTCGACAAGCTGAAAAGCACACCACAGCCGCCTTTTTTCGATGAAGCCCTGGACAGGGTCCATTCCGAAGTTGGCGTTGCCTACCCGTTGGAGAACTGACGCCGCTGCCGTTAATCGTCATTATGGGAGATTACCAATGGTGCAAGAACTGGAAGTGTTGGGATTATGCTGTACATGTAACAGTCGTTCGGTGTGTCTGTCGCTGAAAAACAGCCTTAGGCGAGGCGAACCGATTTTATACTGTGAAGAGTTCGACAATTCCGGGACAAAGGAGCGAAGCGATCTGAATGATGAAAGGGAACGCCGGAGGAGAGCGCATTCATTTAATACGCCCATCAACTTTGGAATTGAAATTTAGCCTAAGGATATAAAAAATGAATTCACCGCATCCGTACTGCGCTCAAGTATTGCAATCCCTTACTGATAAATATCCGTGGGAAAAACCCTTTCTTCAAGCGGTCAACGAGGTCTTTCTCTCCATCGGCGTGATCGTCGAAAAAGAGCCCATCTTTAAACATGAGCGAATTTTGGAAAGAATCGTCGAGCCGGAACGAATTTTTATCTTCAGGGTGCCCTGGCGGGACGACGATGGAAATATCCACGTCAATACGGGCTATCGGGTCGGGTTCAACAGCGCTCTGGGTCCATACAAAGGCGGACTGCGTTTCCATTCTTCTGTGAATCTTGGGATTTTCAAGTTCCTGGGGTTTGAACAGACCCTGAAAAACGCACTGACCGGCTTGCCCTTGGGCGGCGGGAAAGGCGGCAGCGATTTTAATCCCCGCAATCGATCCGACCGTGAAATCGAGAATTTTTGCCAGAGTTTCATGACCAGCCTCTATCCGCATATTGGGCCGAACACGGATGTCCCGGCAGGCGATATCGGTGTGGGCGCTCGAGAAATCGGTTTTCTGTTCGGCCAATACAAACGGTTGAAGAACGCCTGGGAAGGCGTCTTGACGGGAAAAGGGATCGATTGGGGCGGATCCTACCTGAGACCCGAAGCGACCGGTTTTGGCGCCGCCTATTTTGCCGAAGAGATGCTGAAAACGCAAGGTGACAGCCTCGATCGAAAAACCGTCGCGGTTTCGGGGTTTGGCAATGTGGCCTGGGGTGTGGCGACCAAGGTAACTCAGATGGGCGGCAAGGTCGTCACCCTTTCGGGTCCGGATGGTTTTGTCCATGACCCGGACGGAA
The DNA here is from genome assembly GCA_018224455.1 of Desulfosarcina sp. Taxonomy (GTDB): domain Bacteria; phylum Desulfobacterota; class Desulfobacteria; order Desulfobacterales; family Desulfosarcinaceae; genus Desulfosarcina. Next base: position 6,148 of record JAGTUY010000391.1, on the reverse strand, counting down.
TCGATGGAGAGAAGATTGATTACATGCTGACCATGCGCCGCAGCAACCACGACCGGGTTGAGGATTATGCGCAACAATTCAATGTCGATTTCCATCCGGCCAAAAAACCCTGGGGCGTCGCCTGTGATGTCGCTTTTCCGTGTGCCTGTGAGAATGAAATGGATGAGGACGATGCCCGGGACTTATTGAAAAACGGGTGTCGGTGCGTAGTCGAAGTCGCCAACATGCCGGCCACGCAGGAAGCCATGGATGTGCTCCTTGAAAGCGCGATTCTGTATTCTCCCGGAAAGGCTTCGAATGCTGCCGGAGTTGCTTGCTCCGGTTTAGAGATGGCCCAGAACAGTTCTAAAATCCGATGGACAAGGGAAGAAGTAGATTTGAGGCTGCGGACCATCATGGTCGATATCCACGAGACGTGCCTGCGTGCCGCAGCGCAGGCCGGGCATACAGGCAACTATTTTACCGGCGCCAATATTGCTGGTTTTATCAAGGTCGCCAACGCCATGATGGATCATGGCAACACCTGACGAACGATAGCCAAAGCCAGCTATAAAATATGAACGCCACAAAAAAATGAGGTGAACTATGTTAATCGGGATTCCCAAAGAGATCTTGCCGGAAGAAAAAAGAGTTGCCGCCACACCGGAAACAGTCAGGAAATATATCGACCTGGGCTTTGAGGTTGCCGTTGAATCGTCGGCCGGGGAAGGCGTACTGATCAGCGACGAAGCGTATGAAGATGCCGGGGCAACCATCGTCGCCGATGCAGAGCGCCTGTTCGCCGAAGCCGATGTGACCTTAAAGGTCAAACAGCCGATCCTCAACGAACGGTTGGACAAGCATGAAGTCAATATGCTTCGCGATGACAGTATCCTGATCACCTTTCTCCATCCGGCAGCACCGGAAAGCCACGACATCGTCAAACGGCTTCGGGATAAAAACATTACCGCCCTGACGATGGACGGCATCCCGCGCATCTCCCGGGCCCAGCGCATGGACGCCTTGTCTTCCATGAGCACGGTCACCGGCTATAAATCCGTAATCATGGCCGCCAATCATCTGCAGACCTTCATTCCCATGATCGGCACCGCCATCGGCACCATCAAACCGGCAACGTTTTTGGTTGTCGGGGCCGGTGTCGTGGGGCTGCAGGCCGTTGCAACCGCCAGGCGTCTCGGTGGCGTTGTCAAAGCCATGGATATACGCACCGACGCCTGCACCCAAGCCGACAGCCTGGGGGCCAAAATCGTAGAATTCGACATCCCCCAAGAACTGGCCGTCGGCAAGGGCGGTTATGCCCAAGCTTTGGAAGACGAGTGGCTCGAGATTGAACAGCGCCTGATCGGCCCCCGTTTGGAAGAGGCGGATGTGGTCATCCTCAGCGCGCTGGTGCCGGGTGAAGTCGCACCCATCCTGGTTACCGAGAAAATGGTGGCCAGCATGAAGCCGGGTTCGGTCATTATGGATGTGTCTGTCGACCAGGGTGGCAACTGTGAGATTACCGTACCGGGACGGTTTATTCAGCGCCTGGGCGTCAATATTTGCGGGATCCAGAATATCCCCGGCAGGATGGCGGTGCATGCCAGCTGGCTGTACGCCAACAACATGTACTACTATGTGGAAAATCTTTTCAAAAACGGTGTGGGCGAACTCGATCTGAAAGATGAAATTGTAGAAAGTTCTCTCGTCACCCATCGTTCAATCATCCACCACCAGGGCGCCCTCAAGGCCATGCGCGGTGAGTTGTCCAATTAACCGGAAAGAGGCCCACAAATGGCAAACTTAATTTTGATGGCCGGCGTTTTCATCGCCTCCTTTATTATCGGTTACCTGCTGATATCCAGGGTGCCGTCTTTGCTGCACACGCCCTTGATGTCCATGACCAACGCCATTTCCGCAGTTACCATTTTAGGCGCGTTGATTCTCTTTTCAGTAGAGACATCGGTTGTCGAAAAGGTGCTGGGTGCACTGGCCATAGTTACGGCCACCTTCAATGTCGTCGGCGGTTTTGCCATTACGGACAGAATGCTGAGGCTTTTCAGGGAAAAACGGCCGACACCCAAAAACCCATAAACGAAACCCATCGGACCATGACACTTTTTATCGACTTTTCGGTTATTTTGATTCTGATCGCGGGAATATGGCAGTTCCGGGAACCCCGCAGAGCAAAGTCCGGCAACCTGACCGCTGCGTTGGCGCTGATCTGTGCGTTCATTTTGGTTTTGTATCGCAATGGGATCATGGACTCGGGTGTCGTCGTCATATCGCTGCTGGGGGGGGCCATCGCCGGCTATGCGGTGGCACGCGCCGTCAGCATGATTCAGATCCCGGCCATGGTGGCCTTCCAACACGGTGCAGGCGGGGTAGCCGCATTTCTTGTATCGCTGGTCGAACTGACGCGCAGCACCCATGCCTTAGAACCAGTCAGCGAAATTTCAGGTGTGTTGGGATTGACCATCGGTGCGTTGACCTTCAGCGCCAGCATGGTTGCCAGCGCCAAACTGGCCAATAAAATCAGGCAGACGCCGCAAATCCTGCCGGGCCACAATTTACTCATGTTGTGGAATATTGGCGGCCTGTTTTTTGTTGGCGTGTCATCCTTTTTTTTCACATCCGGTCTGGTATGGGTTTTCTATTTAACCCAGATCCTGCTGTCCGTCCTTTTCGGTATCTTGTTTTCGATTCGCATAGGCGGCGCCGATATGCCGGTGTTGATTTCATTCCTGAATGCCACGGCCGGTCTGGCCGCCTCATTTTGCGGGATGGTGATCGGCAACCAGCTGTTGATTGCCTTCGGTGCAACGGTGGCGGCCTCGGGTTCTATTCTCACCCATGTGATGTGCAAGGCCATGAATCGAAATCTTTTCAGGGTGTTCTTCCCTGAACAAAAGAAACCAACGGGTCCATCAAAAAAAGAGAGCCCATCGGTCGCCTTGTCCACCCCATCTATGGTTGCAGGCGCGGCACAAGGTCTGGAAAAGGCTGCTGCCGTCATTTTGAAGGCCGCAACCGTTATCATCGTCCCCGGCTATGGGATGGCTTTGGCCAAAGCCCAAATGGAGGTTGCCGAGCTTGCCCAACGGATGATCGCCATGGGCAAAAATGTCAAATACGCCATCCATCCGGTTGCCGGAAGAATGCCCGGGCATATGAATGTGCTCCTGGCCGAAGCCGGTGTGGATTACGACATGCTGGTGGAAATGGAAACCATCAATCCCGACTTTGAGCACACCGACCTGGTTTTGGTCGTCGGTGCCTGTGATGTGGTCAATCCCGCGGCCATCGATGTCGAGGGAACCCCCATATCAGGCATGCCGATTTTAATGGCCCATCAAGCCAAACATGTGGTGTGCTGCAACTTCGATGAAAAACCGGGTTATTCGGGCGTCGAGAACCCGTTGTACCAAAAAAGCAATACCATCATGCTGCCCGGAGATGCAAAAAAGACAGTCCATCAGCTTTTAGAAAACCTGAAGGATAATCAGCCTCAGGAGATGGTCGCTGTAAAACCTGCTTCCGACAACACCGCCGAGGCGGTCAATGCGCTGGCTTCGGCTAAAAATGTCGTTATTATCCCTGGATACGGCATGGCGCTGGCCAAAGCGCAGTTCGATGTTGTGGAACTGGCCTCTCTTTTAGAAAAAAGAGGTGCGCGCGTAAACTATGCCATCCATCCGGTTGCCGGAAGAATGCCCGGGCATATGAACGTGCTCCTGGCCGAAGCCGAAGTCGACTACGACAACCTGCTTGAAATGGATGAGGTCAATCCCAAATTCGCCGATACGGACGTGGCCATGGTCTTTGGTGCATGCGACGTCGTGAATCCGGCAGCCATGCAAAGCGAAGGCACACCGATCTCGGGCATGCCGATTCTGATGGCCCATGAGGCCCGCAACGTGATCATCTGCAATTTTGATAAAAACCCCGGTTATTCGGGTGTCGTGAACCCGCTATACGACAGCGACAAGGTCATCTTGATGCTTGGGGATGCCAAAGCATCGGCAAGGATTTTAATTTCGTCTTTGCGATCGACGGCGGGTTGACGTGTCGTTTTATTACATCAGGGATGAAGAAGGGGTGTGGCATCGACTGGAAGGCTATGTTCACAAGCGAATCGGATCGACGATGGGGCGCCGACATCTGGCTGTCATCTCATGCGTGAGCGATGCTGAATGTTCTGGGTGGTATTAATTTAGGCTATTCAAAGGGTTTTGAATGTGTTGTTTACCCTGGGCATAAAACTCTATAATATAGGGTTTCTGGGCTTCAAAACCCCAATGCGTTTCCTGCCAGAACAGGGCGGCTGCATCTTTTTCACCCTTGCGGATGTAATCGATAAAACGATCATGTTCATCGCAGTTGGCCCATTCCCATTCCTTCATATAGGCCAGTCGAGGGAAGTCATATAGTCGTTGTTTCATGGTTGCCATCAATTGCTTCATGGCCGCGTTGTTGGACAATTCAAGAAAAACATCATGAAAGGCAATGTTCAGCGAATAGTACTGTGGATCGAATTCTTCAAAGGTCTTTTCCTGGATGCATCGGCGCAATTCAGCGTTGCGTTTTTCCATCTTTTTTATTCGGCGGGGGGTGATCTTGTCGAACACAGACCGCAGTGCTGCGCTTTCAAGGGCGCCGAGGATTTCTAAAATGTCTTTTATTTCCTCGAGCGTTAACTGCTTCAGCAGTACGCCTCTGCGAGGCAGGATGGAGACGAACCCTTCGCATTCCATCTGGATGATCGCGTCCCGCAGCGGGGTTTTGCTGACGCCCAGGTGTTCGCTGATTTCGTTGAGTTTAATGAACGACCCGGGAACCAGCCGGCCGGCTTGGATCTCTTTTTGAAGATATTCATATATCTGCTGGCGCAGTGATCGGACATCTAAAAGGCTTCCCATCTTCAGCTCTCAATGTTTTGGGGTGGGTTTCATTCGCCAATGGTTGTATAACTGGATCAATACCTCGTTCGTCGGGGTATTGATCCAGTCGGCTTTTCAGCAATTTTCAGGGGGGCAACGCCGCACCTTCACCACCAACCCGCCTAAAAGAATTTTTCGGGTTGGACATATTCCATACCGAAAGCCTCGGCGACGGCCCGGTAGGTGACCTTGCCGTCGATCACGTTGGCCCCCAGCCGAATCTCTTCGTTCTCCTGCATGGCCTTTTTCCAGCCTTTGTTGGCGATCTGCACCGCATAGGGCAAGGTGGCGTTGGTCAGGGCCAGGGTCGAGGTCTTGGCCACCGCTCCGGGCATGTTGGCCACACAGTAGTGGATCACCCCGTCGATCACATAGGTCGGCTTGCCGTGGGTGGTGGCCTTGGAGGTCTCGAAACAGCCCCCCTGGTCGATGGCCACGTCCACCAGCACACTGCCCTTTTTCATGGTTCCCAGCATCTTGCGGGTCACCAGCCGCGGCGCCTTGGCCCCGGGGATCAGCACCGCACCCACCACCACGTCGGCCAACTGGACCAGCTTGCGGATCGTCGCCGGGCTGGACATCAAGGTGAAGCAGTTGGCCGGCATCACGTCGCTCAGGTAGCGCAGCCGGTCCAGGTTCATGTCCAGCAGATAGACCTTGGCACCCAGCCCGCAGGCCATCTTGGCCGCGTTGACCCCCACCACGCCGCCGCCGATCACCACCACCGTGCCCGGGTCTACCCCGGGAACGCCGCCCAGCAGCACCCCGTGGCCGCCCTGGGCCATCTCCAGGTACTTGGCCCCCTGCTGGATGGCCATGCGCCCGGCCACTTCGCTCATGGGGGTCAACAGGGGCAGGCTGCCGTCGGCCTTTTGGATCGTCTCGTAGGCGATGCTCACGGACTTGCTCTTGATCAATGCCCGGGTCTGGGTCTCGTCGGCGGCCAGGTGCAGGTAGGTGAAGACGATCTGGCCCGGCCGGATCAGGTCGTACTCGGGCGGCAGGGGTTCTTTGACATGCATGACCATGTCGGCTGCCGCGAAGATCTCCCTGGGCGTGTCGATCATCCGGGCCCCGGCCTTGACGTAGGCCTCGTCGGCGAAGCCGCTGCCGGCACCGGCATTTTTCTCGACCAGCATCTCATGCCCGTTCATTTTCATGATTTCAACGCCCGCCGGGGTCATGCACACGCGGTTCTCTTCCGTCTTGATCTCTTTGAGTATTCCGAC
>JAGTUY010000390.1 GCA_018224455.1 Desulfosarcina sp. | reverse complement strand
GTGCTGACAATAACCGTCAAGGATTACAGCAAGATGACTTTAAGATTACCAAATGGTAATCTTAAAGCAGGTGGCAGGGAGTGAGGTTAATCACCAAGCAGGTTCGTCGTGAACCGAGGAATCAGGCGGATCATCGGTCGGTGCTGGGACCAATTGTTCCCGCAAAGCCATGCCGATCTGTTCCATGCGGTAGGGCTTTTTGATATAAGGACCGGCACCTAAACGCTGGGCCTCCATTACACGCTCAGACTCGGAAAATCCGCTGGCGATAACCGCTTTCTGGCCCGGAGAGATAGCCAGAATCTGACGATAGGTATCAAGGCCGTCCATATCCGACTCCATGATCATATCCAGAACCAGGATATCCACAGGGGTCTTGCGGATGTATTGAACCGCTTCCTCGCCACTGGCAACTGCATCTACTCGATAGCCCAGGCGTTTCAGCATGAATGTCGCCAGATCACGCTGCTCTTTAATGTCATCCACGACGAGGACAGACTCGCCGGCACTGAGGTAGCGATCGATGGAGAGTTCCTCAGCCTCCATTTTTGCAGCCTGTCGGGTAATGGGAAAATAAAGGTCAAATACCGTCCCTTGGCCTTCGATGCTATGGGCGTCGACAAAACCGCTATGATCTTTAACGGTACCCCACACCACCGCCATACCCAAACCGGTGCCGCTTCGCCCCATTTTTTTCTTGGTGTAAAATGGCTCGAAGATCCGTTCCAGGTCCTGGGTTGAAATCCCGACGCCGGTGTCGGCCACCCGCAGCAGCACATATTCGCCTTCCAAAACCGTTTCGAATCCGTGCATCGGCCGGTCCACATAACGGTTCTGGGTGCTCAAGGCGATCTGCCCCCCGTCAGGCATCGCCTCGGCGGCGTTGCTGACGAGGTTCATAATGGTTTTTCCCAGATGGACCGAGGAGCCGACAATGTTGAACAGCGTTGGCGCCAGATCCGAATCAATCGTCACGCGAGGATGGAAGGATTTTAGCCGTGCCAGCTCAGGACTGTCTAAATAGTCCTGGACCACCTGGTTCAATTCAACCACGTCGGTAACGGCCACCCCCCGCCGTGCCAGGGTCAGCATATCCTGAACAATGGCCGCTGCTTTTTCGCCGGATTGCTTGATCGTTTCAACGATGATGCGAGTTTCGCTGCCCTCGGGAATGTCCATAAGGAGCAGTTCCGGATAGCCTACCAAACCCGAAAGGATGTTGTTCAGATCGTGGGCCACACCGCCGGCCAGGGTGCCGATGGCCTCCATTTTCTGTGCCCGCTGCAGTCGCGCTTCCATCTCTTTCATCGCATTGATATCCGTGGCGACGGTGAGCTGGACCAAGCGGCCGTCCTCCCAGACGATCGCACGGGCGGAAATAATGTACCAGCGGCCGTTGACCGGATTTTTATCCTCCCAGGAAAAGCTCTCACTGGGTCGGCCGTTTGCGTTCAGCAAAAGGTGGGTCTTGCAGCGGTGGCAGGGGGAATCCAATCCATGGGTCGCTTGGTAGCACACGTTACCGACGATGTCGTCGCCGTAAGTCTTTTTCATGTGGCGGTTGGCCAGCAGAATGATGTGCGTTTCCATATCCACGACATGGATATCCGCATCGATGCTGTCGAGGATCGATGCGAGTTGTTCGTGACTGGCCCGCACCCGTCCCTCGGCCTGTTTTCTCTCGTGGATCTCTTTGTTTAAATCGCGGTTGATCCGCTGCAGCGCGGCGGTGCGTTCTTCTACCCGCTGTTCCAACGTCCGGTTGATAGTGTCTGTTTTCTTCTTCTCTTGTTCTAACATGAACATCAGGAAAAAATTCTTACGATGCTGGGTCTCAATGGAATGGCAGATGAGCATTCCCAATAGATTGATCCCCATAAAATGGGCACCATAGATCAACTGGATGACACCGGTGGCGTCCATCAGCCACATCATCGCCGCCTGGTAGCCGCCGATCACCAATAGACCGGCAATGGAGGCGGTAATGAACCGGGCATGGATAAAGGTGTATCCGAAAAAAACACAAAAAATGGTGCCGACCCCATAAAAATAGGACTCGGGGGCGGGAGTGATCACCACCATGGCCACGTAAGCAAACCCGGTGACCACAATATAAAACCCATTAACGAACTGCCATAAACGGCGGTAGGCATCGGTATAGGAAAAAATCAGCCCCAGCAGAAACACGGGGCACACCAGCCCATACCGGATAAACCACAACTGGAATTTCTGCTCCGGGAACACATAGGCATCAAGAATACCGAATATGCTGAAAAAAAGAATTGCATAGAGCTTGCAGCGTCGCACATGTTCGATAGAGTTTGAATAGTATGCCCGTTTAAAGGGTTGTTCCAAGGATTGCTGACTGCCCGTAAAGACAAGGGACAGCGGGTGGAGGCTGACCTGAAGCATGCTGGTGGGAACGGCGACGTCTACTTTTTCCAAGGTTAAATTCATGGTTCACCATTGGTTTTCGCCGAACAAATGCAGTGTCGCGGTGAAAGGAAAGGTGCAGATAGCATGCATGGATTCAACGCAGTACCGCTTCTCAACTGGATTGCGACCAAGGCAAGCAAAATGTAAAAACGCTTCCCATTCCCAGTGCGCTCTCGACGTTGATTTCGCCGCCATGGACATGGGCGATAGCCCTTGCCAAGCTCAACCCCAGACCGAAACCGCCGGTTGCCCGACTCTGGTCACATCGAAAAAACCGGTTGAATACCTTCGGCAGGTCTTCAGCGTCGATGCCGATGCCGCTGTCTTTTATGGAAACGTTAATCATTTCGACATCCTTATCACGAAACCCACGAATGTCAATATTACCCGGTGACGGCGTATATTTGATCGCATTGTCCACTAAATTGGTCACTGCCCGCTGAAGCATTTTCAGATCCCCTCTCACCATCAGCACATCCGGTATGTCGCCGGTCAGGGAAAGTCCCTTGTCTTCGGCCAGGGGGGCAAAAAGCGCGATTGCTCCGCGGACCACATCGGCCATGTTCACCGGTTCGAGGGC
>JAGTUY010000389.1 GCA_018224455.1 Desulfosarcina sp. | reverse complement strand
TGGGTGAAGAATACGTTGAAACCCAAAGCATCCTCAAAAGCACCCGCATCCGCCTGCCCTGGCTCTTTGCCAGCTGCCTGGGCGGTTTATTCGCTTTTTACGTCATCGGCCGATTCGAGGAGAGCCTGAACCGAATCACCTACCTGGCCGCCTTCATTCCGGTGATTATGGGCATGGGCGGCAATATCGGTACCCAGTCCTCCACCATCGTGGTGCGCGGACTGGCCACCGGGCGGCTCAATATCCGGGACATCGGGTCGGTGGTGGGTAAAGAACTGAGCGTAGGTTTGATTTTGGGCCTCGTCTACGGCCTGCTCATCGGGTCGGTGGCCCAATTGCAATACAGCACCCTCATGCTGGCGCTGGCGGTTTGCCTGGCGGTCGTCTGTTCGATGTCCGTAGCCGCTCTGGTTGGGTCGTGCGTACCCATGCTGCTGGCCCGGATCAATATCGATCCAGCCGTCGCCACCGGGCCGTTCGTGACCACCTTCGTCGATATCATCAGCGTCTACTTTTACTTTACCATCGCCACCAGGTTTCTCGGCGTCTGAGATCATGGCCAGCCTGAACACACCTGCCATCCTGCTCCGTCGGATCGAGTTTGGCGACTTCGATCTCATCGTCACCCTGTTCACCCCGGCACACGGAAAAACCAGCGCCATTGCCAAATCCGCAAAAAAGAGCGTCAAGCGTTTTTCCGGCGTGCTGGAACCCTTTTCCCGGCTCAACGTGGTGCTGGCCCAAGGCCGCGGCAAAGGCATGCCGGTGCTCCAGGAGGCGTCTCTGGAAGATCCGTTTTTCAAGATCCGCGAAGACGTCATTAAAACCGTCTATGCCAGCTACTGGTCGGAATTGATCTATCTATGGATGGCCGAGGGAGAACCCCAGGAGCCGCTTTACCGGCTGATGTCGCATGTGCTGGCCGAACTCAACCGGGGTGAGACGCCCGTGGAGGTGCTCAGCATCCTCTTTCAGATGCGTTTCCTGTCACTGGCCGGATTTCGTCCCAATTTCGACCACTGCCATGCCTGCAAAACCTGCCTGGACCAGATCCAGCAGGCATCGGTGGTCTCGGATCCCTCCAGGGGGGGAATTGCCTGCCCGACCTGCGGGATCCCCACCAACGGCCGGCTGAAAATCTCAAAAGGCACATTGAAACAGCTCATGTGGACCGACACCGGCAACCTGGAACGGGCCGCCCGCGTCCGGTTTGCACCCACAGCCATCTCCGAGGGGCTGAAATTTCTGGAAACCTTCGTTCCCTTTCACATCGGCAAGTCCCCGAAAAGCCTCAAGGTGCTTCGGGCCGTCAGGAAAACGATGAATGGTCGGCAAACGAATTAACACTCTAATTGATCAATCTCAACGGAAAGCCATGGCAACACAGACCCATCCAATGACACTGGGCAATATCGGACCGCTGCTGGACAGCCATCCCATCGGCGCCTCGGCGCCCTGCCGAATCGATTTCGGGGGAACCTTGGACATCAGCAGCTTTCATTATCCGCTGAGGCATCTGGTTCCATCCACGGTAAATATTGCCTTGGATCGACGCACCTCCGTCCGCCTGCATCCGCACACTGGCGATCAGGTTCGGATTTCATCAGCCGGACTGGCCGAGGCGGAATATTACCCATCAACGGCCCCCTATGATCACCCTCTGGGGCTCATGTTCGCCATGGCCGACTATTTTCAGGTCAGCGGCGTCCATATTGATATCCAGTCCTCCTCACCCCCGCGCAGCGGGTTGGGGGGGTCGTCGGTCGCTGCCGTGGCGCTGATTGCCGCTTTTTCCAAGGCGCTGACGGCCATGGGCAAAAAAGGACTCTCCCGGGATCGGATGGTTCTTTTGGCCCACGCCATCGAACAGAGCGTGGCCGGTGTGCCCTGCGGCCTCCAGGACCAGCTGGCCGCCGCTTTCGGCGGGGTCAACGCCTGGACCTGGCCGGCGGATCCGGGCCTGCCGCCCTTCGCCGGAAACCCGCTGTTGGAGGGCGAAGCGCTTCGTCGCCTGGACCGCCACCTGCTGGTGGCGTACCTGGGCGTCACCCATATATCCAAGGATGTCAACAGCTCCTGGGTCAGGCAGTTCATCAGCGGAAACAGCCGTAAAAACTGGCATGAGATCGCCCGCTTGACCCAGGATTTTGCCGGAGCGATCATCCGATGGGACATGCGGGCAGCCGCCCAAGCCATGAACCGGGAGACGGCCATTCGAAAGGCCATGACCCCACAGGTGTTGGACGACATGGGCGACCGGCTGGCGGCAGCCGCTTTGACAGCCGGATGCGGTGCCCGGTTTACCGGAGCCGGAGGCGGCGGCTGTCTGTGGGCCATCGGTGCAGCCGATGCCATGGCAGCCCTGAGGCCGGTATGGGAAAGGCTGGTGTCAGAGCGGCCCACGGCCGGATTGCTCGCCTGCGGTGTGGACGACAACGGGGTCATGTAAACAACCCCATGGGCGTTGGTATTTAGCATCGTTCGCAGGGTCCGCCCCAGCGCCGAGGCAATCCAATTCGGTAAAGAAAGCCTGCACGGGTAACAAGCTGGGTCTTGTTAAACCCTATCGATAATGCTACGTAGGTCGCTTATCGGACACCGTGCCATATCCGGGAATGCCAATCGATTAATAATTTTATCAACCATTTGACTATCGATACGGACAGTCGAGGAAACGCACATGAATTTTCAGGATGTCATTCTCACGTTGGATCGGTTTTGGGGCCGCAAGGGCTGCGTGGTGGTTCAGCCCTATGATCTGGAAGTAGGCGCCGGAACCTTTCACCACCACACCACCTTGAAAGCGCTGGGACCCGAGCCGTGGGATGTGGCTTACGTCCAGCCATCCCGACGGCCCACCGACGGGCGCTACGGGGATAACCCCAACCGTCTCCAGCACTACTATCAATACCAGGTGCTGCTGAAACCCTCCCCCACAAACGTTCAGCAGCTCTACCTGCAGAGCATGAAGGCCCTGGGTGTGGACCCGCTGGAGCACGACATCCGCTTCGTGGAAGACGACTGGGAATCGCCCACCCTGGGCGCTTCCGGTTTGGGTTGGGAGGTGTGGCTGGACGGCATGGAGTGCACCCAGTTCACCTATTTTCAGCAGGCCTGCAGCATGGAACTGTCACCCATTTCAGTGGAGCTGACCTACGGCCTCGAGCGCATCGCCATGTACCTTCAGGGTGTCGACAACGTCTACGACCTGATGTGGAACGACACCGTCTCCTATGGTCAGGTCCACCACCAGCAAGAGGTGGAGCAATCCACCTACAACTTCGAAAAGGCCGACGTAAACATGCTGCTGGATCTGTTCAATCGTTATGAAGCCGAAGCCGGACGGATTATCGAAGCGGGTCTGGTGCTTCCGGCCTATGAATTCACCCTCAAGTGCAGCCACACCTTCAATCTGCTGGACGCACGCGGCGCCATCAGCGTCACCGAACGGACCGGTTATATCGCCCGTATCCGAAACCTGGCACGGGCCTGCGGCATGGGCTACCTGAAGCAACGTGAATCCATGGGATTTCCACTCTTGAAAAAAACGGCATGATTGGCGGACAGCCAAATGGATTGGAATCAACATCGAACGTGAACGCGTGATCGAGGTGAATATGGACACCCTACTACTTGAAATCGGCGCCGAAGAGATCCCGGCAGGCTACATCCGGCCGGCATTGGACGCCTTGGCCCAGAACCTGGTGAAACGGCTGGACGGGGCCCACATCGGCCACGGGCAGGCCCGCACCTTTGGAACACCCAGGCGGCTGACGGTGACCGTGGATCAGGTGGCACCCAAGCAGGAAACCGTCACCGAAGACCTCATGGGGCCGCCGGAGAAAATCGCTTTTGACGATCATGGCAAACCCAGCGTGGCAGCGGTAAAATTCGCCGAAAAAGCCGGCGTGGCGGTCAAGCGCCTGAAAGTGGTGCAGACAGACAAGGGCCGGTATCTCAGCGCCCGCAAAACCAACCGCGGAAGGGCCACCGTCAAGCTGCTAAAAACCATCCTGCCCGAGGTGATCCTGGCCACTCCCTTTCCCAAGAGCATGCGCTGGGCGGACCTCTCGATTCAGTTCGCCCGACCCATCCAGAGCATCGTGGCACTGTACGGCACGCGGCTGGTTTCTTTCACCCTGGGCGGCCGGATTAAAAGTGGCCGCCAGGCACTGGGTCACCTGTTCATGAGCCCGGGCAAAGTGACGATCCCCTCCCCGGAAGCCTATGTGCAGACCATGGCCGGGGTGAATGTGGTGGTCAATATTGCCGAGCGACGGCAGATGACCGCAGCCGCCGTGATGGCTGCAGCGGCTGACATGGGTGGACGGGTGCTGCCGGATGAAGAACTGCTGGACATCGTCGCCAATCTGGTGGAAACCCCCATTGCCACGGCAGGTCGGTTTGACGACATCTTCCTCGAAGTCCCCAAGGAGATTCTCATCTCGGCCATGCGCGAGCACCAGAAATACTTCGCCGTGATCGACGCGACGAACAGGCTGATGCCTGGCTTCATCGCCGTCAACAATACCCGCACCCGGAATATGGATCTGGTGGCCACCGGTCACGAGCGCGTCCTGCGAGCCCGGCTTTCCGATGCCCGCTATTTCTACACCGCCGATATCAACGTGCCCATGAACGTCTGGGTGGAGAAACTTAAAGGCGTGCTCTTTCAGGCCAAACTCGGCAGCATGTACGACAAGGTCATGCGGGTGAAAAACATCGCCGGCTGGCTGACCGATGCCGTCAACCCGGATGAGAAAGAGAAGGTCATCCGCGCGGCTCACCTGTGCAAGGCGGACCTGGTCAGCCAGGTGGTCGGTGAATTTGCTAAACTCCAGGGAATCATGGGGCGGATTTACGCCCAGGCGGCCGGCGAGGAGCCGGATGTGGCCACTGCCATCGAGGAGCACTACCGGCCCACCCACAGCGGCGGGCAACTGCCGGAGACCGAAACCGGCGCCCTGCTCTCCATCGCCGAAAAGATTGATTCCATCTGTGGGTGCTTCGCCGTCGGCCTGATTCCTACCGGTGCGGCGGATCCATACGCCCTCAGGCGCCAGGGCATCGGCATCCTGCAGATCATTCGCAGCCGGAATATCAACGTGTCGCTTGCCGAACTGGTGGAAAAAGGGGTCTCCCTGTTCACCGACAAGTGTACCGAACCGACGGCTCAAATCGCGGACGCCGTGTCGACGTTCCTGAAAAACCGTCTCGCCCGTCTGCTGGCCGACGAGGGACGATCCAAAGACATTATCGCCGCAGTAACCAGCGTCTCGTCGGACCGTATCCCGGATGTGGAACGACGGGTGGATGCCCTGGAAAAACTAAAGGGTCAGCCGGGTTTCGAGCCCCTGGCCGCCGCGTTTAAACGCGTGGAGAACATTCTTAGAAAAGCCACGGAAACCGGCGCCGCGCCGGTCGACCCGGCCCTGTTCGAACACGCCACGGAGGGTGACCTGCATGCCGCCTGCCAGACGGTAACGGCACAGGTGACCCGGCTCATGGGTCAGGGTGACTTGGACAGCGCCCTAATCGCCATCGCCTCACTGCGTGATCCAGTGGACACCTTTTTCGACAAGGTCATGGTCATGACCGACGAGGACGCCACCCGCCGCAACCGACTGGCGCTGCTGGCATCCATATCGGTCATTTTCGGACAGATCGCCGATTTCTCACAGATATCCACATGACCCGGACACAAAAGGTCAATTAAGGAATTGGGAATTTGGGAATTAAGGGATTGAAAAAAGATCAAAACGGTATTGATTCCTCAATTCCAAAATCCCACAATTCTATTTCAGGAGAAAAAAATGCCCTTTGATCCAAACAAAGACAAGGTGCTAAAAAAATGGAAATGCCCGGAAACCGGGCTGTTAGTAACCATCAACCGCTACGATCAGGGAGAGGCCAAGGTGCAGATCGGCCCCCGTATCCTCAAAAAACAGGACGGCAGTGACCGAGCCCCGGCAAAAGCCGGCCGCCTGACCACCGAAGACATCCTCTGGCTTTATGACATCATGGATGAAATCAAGGATGAACTGACCGACCTGCAGCGACCGACCTGACCTGCCAACTGCACCGGACGGTTGGCGTGACTCGCACCGCCGCCCGACGAAACATTACATTTCACAACCTCCTGAACGAAAGCATATCGGCGGACCATTCCATGCTATATCCAAGTTGGACATCTACGGTTCGCGGTCATGCTTTTGGCAAGGCCAGAGGGAGGAAGCTCTATAGGCATACCGCGGCGACCGATAGCGCCGTCCAAAAACATGATCTCGAATTGATAGACTATGCCTGACCGCCGCGCCATCGTTAATCCCGTGAAAGGGAAGAAGCCGCCCGACACCGGCCCATTGGCCATTATGGCGGCCACGGAGAGCGATCTGCGCCTGTTGTCGCGCCTGGCGGACACTCCGGTGGTGGAACAGCGCAAGCTCTACATGAGCAGCCTTCAGGTACATGCGGACGACCGGCGGCGATTCACCTTGGCCGGGCCGTTGGTCGGGGCCCCCTATGCCGCCATGATCGTCGAAGCGTTGGGTGTCTGGGGGGTTGAATCGATCCTCTTTGTCGGCTGGTGTGGTGCAATATCCCGTCACGTAAAAGCCGGCGACATTGTCGTACCGGACGGCGCCATGGTCGACGAAGGCACGTCCGGCCACTACTGCGACCCCTCATGCCGGGTGACCTTGCCCGCCCGCCATCTGCTGCAGCAGGTCCGGTCGGCCCTGCAACACCATGGAGCCAGGTTTCACGACGGTGCCGTCTGGACCACCGATGCCATCTTCCGCGAAACGGTTGAGAAGGTGAAACACTACCAGTCCAGAGGGGCCCTGGCCGTCGACATGGAGCAGTCCGCCATTTTCACGGTTGCCGAATTTCGCGAGATGGCGGCAGCGGGCATCCTGGTGGTTTCCGATGAGCTCTCCGACTATCAGTGGCGTCCGGGTTTCAACACCCCGGCATTTAAAATCGCCCGTGAGACGGCCTGCCGGGCGGCGCTGAGCCTGGCCAATGCATGGGAAGAAGGTTAGGCTGTACTTTTAAACACCAAACGCAGAACCCTGAACGCCAAACCAAAAAACATGAGCCAAAATACCGTAGACGAACTGGTCGATCTGCTGAAGGTTTACAACAAGGCCTATCGCCAAGGCACCCCCATTGTCAGTGACGCTGAATACGATGCGCTGGT
>JAGTUY010000388.1 GCA_018224455.1 Desulfosarcina sp. | reverse complement strand
TGTGTTGATCCCGCACCTGATTTTCAAATTTTCATCAATTCCGGAATTAAACCATTTCTTATTCAGTTCTTTCATTTTCAACTGCATATCAATGGCCATATTCAGACATCGTAAAGCATGGTCTTTATCGTCTGTTTTGTTGGGCGCACCGAAGATCACGTATAAACCATCTCCGATTAACTGGGCCAGGGTACCACCGTATCTATTGATAATCCTGTTCATTTCCGTAAGATATTCATTCAATAATTTCCCCATGTCCTCCGGTTCCATAGAGTCGGTAATCTGTGTAAAATTTTTAATGTCAGAAAAGAATAAGGTCAGCTTTTCCCGGTGGTGTTTCCAGATCAGATCAATTTGTCCGTGGGTTATGGTCTCCGCTATTTGGGGAGGCACATATTTGGAGATCAGACTGTAAGCTTTTTGTACTTTTTCCTTCTCCCTTCTGAATTTTTCTTCAGCAACCATACGTTCATGGATATCGGTGACAATGCCCTGATGATAACGGATGCCGGATTCAGGGTCCACATAAATGGATGTTTGGTCTTCTACCCATCGGACTTCCCCAGACTTGGTAATGATACGGTATACCTGCGAATATTTCTCACTCTCCTTTTCTACAAATTTCTTTATTTCCTTCAATGTTCTATCCGAATCTCCTTGATATACAATATCGCGAAACATGATTGCATCATTGAGGAAATCTTCAGCCCTGTACCCGAAACGGGATATATTGGGAGAAACATACACCATCTTTCGCTGCTTTGGATCGTCTGCAGCGATGCGACGGAATAGTATGGAAGGGCTATTCTGTATGATCATTTCAGCAAGGGCTAAGGCCCTGGAGCAGTCACCCTTCCGGCTTCCTTTATTGCTTGACTGGTTCATTTTATAAAATATATCACATTGTGGTGATGGTCAAACTTGAAGTTCTGCGGTGGAAAAGCCATGACAAGGTTTAACATGCACCGCATAGTCGGCCAGGTCGATACCCTTTTTGCACTTTGGGCACTCAATATCCAAAGACCAGGACAGGATTGCCGTTGGGTGATTTTGTTCTTGATTTTCCATGGCAGTTCCTCCTTTCGGTTTCAGGCATGAAATATCGAAACGGCTTGCATGGTTGACCCTTGACTTGACTTCCTTTTTAGTTCATAAGACAGCACTGTTTCGGCAATGATCTGCAAATGAATGGGTAATGAAATTTAGATCACGCCGTAACATGCTGGAATCTAACGGTGAATTTGGCTTGATTGTGGGTTCGAATGCCACCCTCTCCGCCATTTTCCGAAGAAGGCATGCACCGGCACTGTTCAGATTTGTCTGCCCGATGCGGAGAGATGTCCGAGTTGGCTGAAGGAGCACGACTGGAAATCGTGTGTGTCGTTTATAGCGGCACCGAGGGTTCGAATCCCTCTCTCTCCGCCACAACCTTTTTCAGCCGTCCTGCCCCTTTTTCCGCGCATCCGTTTTTCCGACTGCTTTTCCCAATCCCTGACGGACGGAGTTCGGGAGATAGTGGGTTGCCACCTGCCGGCGCATGGGATACGCTTGGTGGTCGTGTTCAAGGAAAAAGAAAATGGCTTATCTGGTTTTAGCACGAAAATACCGTCCCCAGACATTTGAGGATGTGGTCGGACAGGAGCATGTCACGCGGACCCTGCAAAATGCCATCAGTGGTGACCGGGTGGCACATGCCATCTTGTTTTCCGGACCGCGGGGAACCGGCAAAACCACGATTGCGCGGATATTGGCCAAGGCTGTGAACTGTGAATCCGGACCGACGCCGACCCCTTGCAACGTCTGCCGCTCCTGCCGGGATATCACAGCTGGACGCGCTGTGGATGTGTTCGAGATTGACGGCGCTTCCAACAACAGTGTGGACCAGGTCAGAGAACTCCGGGACAACAGCCGATACATGCCGGCGCACAGCCGCTACAAGATCTATATTATTGATGAAGTTCACATGTTAAGCATTGCGGCCTTCAATGCCCTGCTCAAGACGCTGGAAGAGCCGCCCGACCATGTATTGTTTTTCTTCGCCACCACCGAGGTCCACAAAATTCCCATCACCATCCTTTCACGATGTCAGCGCCACGACCTGAGGCGGATCGAGACGGCGGCCGTTTCGACGCATATGGAAGGCCTTTGCCGGCAGGAAGCGGTATCCATCTCCCCGGGCAATCTGTGGGCCATTGCGCGGGAATCCGGCGGCAGCATGCGCGATGCGCTGAGCCTTCTGGACCAGGTCCTGGCCTGCGGAGACGGTCCGGTCAACGATGAATATGTGATGAGCCTGCTGGGGGGTATGGATCGTCAAGTGCTTTTCGATCTTTCGGAGGCGACCTTTACCAGAGATATCTCTCGAACCTTGGCTCTCATCGACGCCGTTTATAAAAATGGTCAGGACTTGAAGCGCTTCTACGCGGATCTGCTGATGCATTTTCGTCACCTGATGCTCGTCAAAATGGATGCCCGGCCGGACATGCTGGTGGATCTTCCCCCCAACGAACTGGAAACCCTGGCCCGGCAGGTGGAAGGGGTTTCCATTGCCTTTGTCGATCAGGTGTTCACTTTGCTGTTTAACGCCGAGCCCAGCATCCGCTTCGCTTTACAGCCCAGGCTGGCCATCGAAATGGCCTTTTTCAAGATTCAACAAATCACGCCGGCGTTGCCCATCGATCTGTTGATCGAGCGTCTGGACACGCTCCTGCGCGATCCGAACCTGAAGTCGGTGCCGGGTATCGTTGAGGCGCAATCTGCCTACGGGGAGACCACGACACCAGCCATGGCTCAACCACGCAGCGAACCCACTGCAGGTGATCGTGCGGTTGCACCGGCAGCCGCAGGCGATGAACCTCCAGTTGATCCAGATCGGGTTCAGCCGGGCGACCAAGACCCCGGCGATGATGCCTGGCGCGGGATCATTGCGCGTATCGCAGAAACCAAACCGTCCATTGCCGCGGCGCTTACCCGGTCGCAATTGGCATCCATGTCGGAACAGGCCTTTATCGTGAAGGTGCGTGACAATGATTACTCGATGAACCTGGTCAAAAAGAATTTATCCATGATCGACGCCATTTGTCGCGAACGTGCCGGTCGGGGAATCCAGGTCGACTTTTTCAACGGCGACACGCCGGATAGCTCCGCGACCTCGGCAAAACAGAAGGCGGACGACATCAGGCAGAAACTGCTCAATCATCCACTGCTGGCGGATGCCGTAGAGATTTTCAGCGGAAAAATAGAAGAGATAAAAATCAGATAGGAGGAAAGTCTATGAAGGGCATGGGAAACATGATGAAGCAGGCCCAGAAACTTCAATCCAAGATGCTGCGCATGCAGGAGGAGCTTGCCACTAAAACCATTGAGACCTCGGCCGGCGGCGGCATGATCACCGTTGTGGCCAACGGTGCTCAGCAGATCGTTTCGATAAAGATAGAAAAGGAAGTGGTTGACCCCGATGATGTGGAGATGCTCCAGGACCTGGTGCTTGCCGCGGTCAACGATGCCCTGGTAAAATCCCAGGAGATGGTTTCCGGAGAAATGGGAAAACTCACCGGCGGAATGAAGATTCCCGGCCTGATGTAATGGAATACTACCCCGGTTCAATCCGAACCCTGATCAGAAGCCTGGCCCGACTGCCGGGCATCGGCCAGAAAACCGCCGAGCGGCTGGCGATGCACATTCTCCAGCAACCGGACGAAGATGCCCATCGACTTGCCAGAAGCATTGTGGAACTGAAAAAAAAACTGCGCTTGTGCAGCCGATGTTTTGCCCTCAGTGACGATGTCCTGTGCCGGATATGCAATGACCCCTCCCGTGAAAACGGCCTGATCTGCGTCGTGGAACAGCCGGCCGACATGGCATCCATCGAAAAGTCCGGTGCCTTCAAGGGCCGCTACCACATCCTGGGAGGGTTCCTTTCACCCATGGACGGCATCGGGCCCGATGACATTAAAATTGCGGAACTGGTGACCCGGGTGGAAAACGAAGATGTCCGCGAGATCATTCTGGCTACCGGGACGAATGTGGAGGGGGAATCCACGGCGGCATACATTGCCGGGATCCTGGCCGCCATGCCGGTGAAGGTGACCCGTATTGCTTCGGGTGTGCCGATGGGCGGAGATTTAAAATATGTGGACCAGGTGACCCTGAAGCGCGCCATGGAGAGCCGGCATGGGATCTGATGAAGCGGCTTGCGAAGCGCTGTTTGCCTGCACCCTGTGCGGCGACTGCTGCAGCGGCTTTGGCGGCACCTATCTGTCGGAGACCGACATCGATGCGATATCGCGCTACCTGGGGATATCGGCGGATCACCTGGTGGTGCACTACACACGCAAGTCCGGCGGAAAACGTCTGATCGCGCAAGGGGATAACGGTTACTGCATTTTCTGGGACAAGGTCTGTGCCATCCATCCGGTAAAGCCGAAAATGTGCCGGCAGTGGCCCTTTATCCGCAGCATTCTGGTCGATGTGGGCAACTGGCGGTCCATGGCGGCATCCTGCCCGGGAATGGCTGCCGATGCACCGGATCAAAAGA
>JAGTUY010000387.1 GCA_018224455.1 Desulfosarcina sp. | reverse complement strand
TTTTACCTTATTCCCAACGACCACATCACCCACCGGGTGCTGCATGTTCAATTGGTTTCCAAAATCGCCCGAACCATCGGCCGATTTCTGAGGCTCAACGAGGATCTAATCGAAGCGATCGCCTTAGGCCATGATATCGGCCACACACCCTTCGGCCATGAAGGCGAGCGATACCTGTCCGAATTGTCCCAAAAGGCAGGCATCGGCTACTTTTTGCACAATGTCCAGAGCATTCAATTCCTGGATCGGGTGGAGCGCAAAGGCCAGGGATGGAATCTTTGCCTGCAGACCCTGGACGGAATTCTGTGTCATGACGGTGAGATCCATAATCGGCTGCTGACGCCCAATCCCGAAAAGGATTTTGCGATCTTCGAAACAGAGATCGCCGCCAAGAAGGCTGACCCGGATTACCCGCTCATCCCCATGACGACGGAGGGATGTGTCGTACGGATGGCCGACACCATCGCCTACATCGGCCGTGACCTTGAAGATGCCATCCGCCTGGATCTTCTCGATCGCGGTGATATCCCCAGATCCATTGCCCGGATTCTGGGCAATACCAACGGGACGATTGTCTACCGCCTGGTGACCGATGTGATCCAGAACAGTCACGATAACCATTCCGTAGCCTTCAGCCCTACGATCTCCGATGCATTGAAAGCGCTCAAAGCCTTCAATCTGGAACGCATTTACAAAAACCCGAAAAGCAAGATTCACTCGGCGGCCATTCAACGGCTCTTTTCCATGCTATTCGACATGCGGCTGGAAGATTTGGTTACCGACAACCGCTCATCCGACATCTTTTCCGGGTTTCTGGCAGACATGTCAGACGCCTACATTGCCACTCACAGTAACCCGGAAATCGTCCGGGACTATATTGCGGGCATGACCGACCGCTATTTTTTACACCAGTTCCCCGAACACCTTCGCCCGGTGGCCAAATAAAACAGCCGTTCACGGTATTTTACCCCCATGAACAAACCCTCGGATTCACAGCCGCATTCTCCGGCCCACGATTTTGAACGGACCTATCGACAGCGGGTGGGCAGTGTGGGGCTGCACGCCTTTCAGGTTGTCTGCCAGGAGACGGACCTGATGGTCCAGGCCGACCGTCTGCTCGAACAGGAAACACGTGAACAGGTGCTCGTTTGTCGGGGGCAGATCGACGGATATATTCAGCGATATCCGGATTTTGCTGCCACGTTGGAACCGTGGCAAAAACCGGTGTTTGCGCCTGAAATCGTCCGGGACATGATCGCTGCAGGCAGTGCTGCCGGAGTGGGGCCCATGGCAGCTGTCGCCGGCGCGGTGGCCGAGAGCGTTGGTCGGAAATTGCTCGATTACAGTCGCCACGTGGTGGTGGAAAACGGCGGCGATATCTTCATCAAAGCGAACGGCCCGGTGGTCGCCGGGATATTTGCCGGCAAGTCACCCTTGAACATGAAAATGGGGATTAAAGTGCCGCGCGCAGGCGATGGCATCGGGCTGTGCACTTCTTCGGGAACGGTGGGCCATTCTTTGTCCGCTGGATCGGCCGATGCCGTCTGTGTGGTTTCCCATTCCTGTGCCCTGGCCGATGCCGCCGCCACGTCCATTGGCAACCGGATCCGGTCGCCACAGGATATAAAAACGGCCATCGGCTTTGGCAAACGTATCTCCGGCGTGTTGGGGATCGTGGTGGTTGCCGGCCGGGAAATAGGGGCATGGGGCCAGGTTGAACTGGTCCCTCTCCAAGGAAAAAAAGGTTGAGTTTTGGAACGGAAAAGGATAGAGATGCTTGATAATCAAAGGGTTTCATGGACATTGGCGGTATCCCGGTTACCTGGTCCACCAGACCCGGCGCGACGTTAACCCCCAACGGAAACCAGGTGGAGGAGAGAGACACAATGAAAAAGGTGAAAATCGCCTTCTGGCTCGTTGTCTTCGGCTTTGTCGGACTGGTCATTTTTCAGAACAAAGATTTTTTCATGTCCGAAAGCCGCCTGCTGATCGACCTGGGCTTTTTTTATTACGAGACGCCGTTGCTGGCCAATGCCGTTTTCTTTGTGGCCTTTTTTCTGTTGGGCATTCTGATCTCCTATTTTTTGAGCTTGTTCAAGCATTTCAAGGACGCCAGAACCATCAAGACGTTCAAGGCCAAGGAGACCAGCCTTGTGGAAGCCGTATCGTCATTGGAACAGCAGCTCTCCGCCCAAACGGGCCCCGCTGAGCCTTTACCGGCCGCACCCGCTGAAGACGAACCCGTGAAGGTGGCTGCTGAATTGAAATGACCCGGATCGTACCGCCGACTGCGGCGAATTTGGAACATCGTCCCGTCATCTGCCTCCCTATTCGGGTGGCCGCTTCTGTCACCTGCCACTTCACATCCTTAACGCATTCAAAAAAAATTTCATGATTGATGACCCCTGTTAAAGCCACACCCATGATGCAGCAATACCTCTCCATCAAGGAGCGGTATCCTGACGCCCTTTTGTTTTACCGCATGGGTGACTTCTACGAGATGTTTTTCGAAGACGCCCAATTGGCATCCCGTGTGCTCGAGATCACCCTGACCTCGCGCAATAAACACGATGCATCGCCGGTGCCCATGTGTGGCGTACCCTATCGGGCAGCACAGGGTTACATCTCCCGGTTGATCGAAAACGGATACAAGGTTGCTATTTGTGATCAGGTGGAAGATCCCAAAGCCGCCAAGGGGCTGGTCAAGCGTGAGGTGGTCCGGGTGGTGACCCCCGGGATGATTATCGAGGATGAGCTGCTGGATGCAAAGAGCAACAATTTCATCCTGGCCCTGTCCCGGCACCAGCATATGATCGGCCTGGCCAGTCTTGATATTTCCACCGGCATGTTCCGCCTTACCGAGACGGCGGATAAGGCTGCCATTTTAGATGAAATCAGGCGGGTGGCCCCCAGAGAAATGTTACTGCCCGCATCCCTGAATGCCGATGCTGACGTCACGCTGTTTATCAAGGGAAACCTCATCAGCGCCGTGACCGTGATGGAGGACCGTTCATTCGAGTTTGCCGACGGCCGTCAGCGACTCCTGAAGCAGTTCGACACGCTTACACTGGAAGGTTTCGGATGCGAGGCCATGAAAGCCGGCGTGGGAGCCGCCGGGGCGCTCGTCCATTATGTCAGTCAAACCCAGCGCCAGAAGATCGAACACCTTTGCGCCGTCCAGACTTACTTTCTCGGGCAGTTTCTGGTGGTCGACGACCAGAGCTGCCGAAACCTGGAATTGTCGGGCAACTTACGCAACGGCAGCCGTCAAGGGACACTGCTGGGGATTCTGGACCAGACGGTCACCGCCATGGGCGGAAGGCTCATGGCCCAATGGTTGCGCTATCCGCAGTTGGATCCTGCCCACATTGAAGTCCGGTTCGATGCGGTTGCCGATGCCGTCGTTCAAATGCAGACGCGAAGGGATCTTCGGGAGTCCCTTAAACCGGTGCGGGATCTTGAGCGTTTAGGCAGCAAGATCTCCATGGGGCACGGCAATGCACGGGATCTGACGGCGCTGAAACACTCCATTCAAGCATTGACCGGCATGTTTTCCGCACTCTCCGGTCTCTCTGCCGCCCCATATACCTATGAGCGGGACACCACCACACTGCATGCCCTGGCCGATCTGATCCATCGCGCCATCCGCGAGGATGCACCGCCGGTAATCACCGAAGGGGGCATGATCCGTGAAGGATTCGATAACGGTCTGGATGAATTGATCCGTATCAGCAGGGACGGTAAAGGATGGTTGGCAGAGCTGGAGGCCAAGGAGCGCGGCACTACCGGGATCAACTCGCTCAAAGTGCGTTACAACAAGGTTTTCGGCTACTACATCGAAGTTTCCAGAACCCACAGCGAATCGGTGCCCGATCACTACATCCGCAAGCAGACCTTGGTGAATGCGGAGCGATACATCACCGACGCGCTGAAGCACTTCGAATCCCAAGTGCTCAATGCCGCTGACCAGCGCAACGATCTGGAAGCGACTATCTTTGTTTCCATCCGGGACCAGGTCAAGGCGCACCACACAGATATCCGCAAGATTGCCCGGTTCATTGCCCGGGTGGATTGCCTGACCACGTTTGCCGAGATCGCCCAAAACAACGGCTATTGTCGTCCGGAAATCAACACCGACGGCATCCTGGAGATCCGGGAGGGACGTCATCCGGTGGTTGAAAAGCTGATCACCGGCGAGCGGTTCGTTCCCAACTCCATCGTCATGGACAATCAAGAAAATCAGGTTCTTATCATCACCGGCCCCAACATGGCAGGAAAATCCACCGTTCTGCGGCAGGTGGCGCTGGTGACCATCATGGCCCAGATGGGATCCTTCGTGCCGGCCGAAATGGCCAACATCGCCATTACCGACCGTATCTTCACCCGGGTGGGCGCGTTGGACAATCTGTCAGCCGGTCAGAGCACCTTTATGGTAGAAATGCAGGAAACGGCCAACATCGTCAACAACGCCACAGCGAAAAGCCTGGTGATTTTGGATGAGATCGGTCGTGGCACGTCCACCTATGACGGCTTGAGCATCGCCTGGGCCGTTGCCGAGCATCTTCACGACCTGAACGGTACGGGCACCCGTACCCTCTTTGCCACCCACTACCACGAACTGACCGAGCTGGAAAACCAACTTGACCGGGTCAAGAATTACAATATCGCCGTCAAGGAGTGGAACGACGAAATCATTTTCTTGAGAAAATTGGTCGAAGGGGGTACCAATCGCAGTTATGGCATCCAGGTCGCACGGCTGGCCGGGATTCCCGAACCGGTGATCCGGCGTTCCAAAAAGATCCTTGCCCAGATCGAAGCGGGAATGCATCCTTGGGCGGCTGAAGATAAAGCGGCCGAAACCGGTGGAAAAAAAAGAAAAGGTCATGTTCAATTGGGGCTGTTCAGTCCCATGGAGCGAAAACTACTGGAATCGTTACAGATGCTGGATTTGCGCCAAATGACTCCCATTGATGCCCTGAACGTGTTAAACGAATTGCAGATCAAGGCCCAGTCCGTTGCGAATTGACCCATACTCGATTGAATATGCTGCGACTCGCTGAAAAATCTCTGTGTTCGACTGTTTTCCGCCTGGTGGCCCTTGCCTTGCTGATCAATGGGTCAATGGTCTGGCCGGCCTGGGCCCTGACGCCCAAGCAACAGTATTATCAAGCCGAAAGGACCTACGCGACGCTCAAGAAAAATGCCCGGTACCAGAAATACCGGGACAAGTGGCTGGCCTGCATCGAGAAATACCAGAACGTGTACCGGCTTGATCCTTCCGGGCCCTGGGCCGCCGCCGGTCTCTATAAATCGGGAGTCTTATATTTGGAGCTGCACACCCGTTCCTATCTGGACGCCGACCGACAGGAAGCGGTGGATGCCTTCCAACGGGTTATCCAGCGATATCCCAAGAGCCGCTACACCCCGAAGTCCAGATCGCAGCTGGCCGATTGGGACAGGCCGTCAGCGAGACCTGAAAACTCGGCTGCTGCCAGGCATCTCAAGAAGGCCCATGCCGAGTATGACCGGTTGATGGCCAGCGCCGAGAAACAAAAATATCGGGATCAATGGGAAAAATGTGTCGATCACTTTCAGGTGGCATATCGATCGGACACCCGTGGCCCCGATGCGGCCGAATCGCTGTATATGATCGGACTGCTCTTCAAGGGCTTGTCGGACAAGTCTCGCCGTGAAGCGGATCTTGACCAGGCCATGGAAACCTTCCAGCGGGTCAAACGCGATTTTCCAGGCAGTGCCTTTGCCGAGAAAGCCCATACTGAACTGGCCGAAAATATTTTCGGAACCGCTGCAACGAATGACGAGGATGACCCTCTGGCCGGTATCATTGCCGGCAATCAAAACGCTCTAGCGGCTGGCATGTCGGATGCGCCAATGCGGCAAACCGGTCTGGTTACCGTTCAAGGGCTGCGATTCTGGTCCAACCCCAGCTATACACGGATTGTTATCGATGCCGACCAGGAGACCCGTTTTTCACACCGGCTGCTAAAAAAAGACCCCGCCATCAAAAAGCCCCAGCGGCTCTATATCGACCTGAGCAAGAGCCGGCTGGGAAGGGACATCCAGAAGTTTGTGCCCATCAACGATGAATTGCTCAGCGATGCGCGGGCCGGGCAGTACACCGGTGAATCGGTCCGAATCGTCGTGGATATCAAGTCTTTTAAAACCTATAAAATATTCTCACTGAAAAATCCTTTTCGCATCGTGTTGGACGTGTGGGGGGACGATTCAGACCGGCAGGCCGCCGGCCCGTCCACCTTGCCCACACTGCCTTCTACGGGTAAATTGCCGCCTGGTGCCATCGCCCGCCAACTGGCTTTAGGGGTGAGCCGCATCGTCATCGATCCGGGGCACGGTGGTAAGGATTATGGGGCGCCCGGGTATCTGAAAGGGGTTCATGAAAAGGACGTCGTGCTGCAGATTGCCAAGCGACTGGCCCGCAAAGTGGAGACCGAACTCAAATGCGATGCGGTGCTCACCCGGACGACCGACCGCTACCTGACGCTGGAGGAGCGCACCGCCATCGCCAACACACAGAATGCGGATCTGTTCATCTCCATTCATACCAATGCGGTCAGAAACAGGCGGGCATACGGTATTGAGACCTTTTTCCTGAACCTGGCCACCGACGACGATGCCATTCGGGTCGCCGCCCGTGAAAATGCCACATCGGCAAAAAATATCAGCGATTTGGAGACCATCCTAAACGATTTGATGCAGAATGCCAAAATCAGTGAATCCAGCCGCCTGGCGGCCATGGTTCAGCAGGAAATGGTTCTGCATTTGAAAAATATTTACGGACACGTTCGCAGCAAAGGCGTCAAGCAGGCACCCTTTTACGTGCTTCTGGGCGCCCAGATGCCGGCGGTGCTTGTGGAGACGTCGTTTATTTCAAACCCCAGGGAGTGCAAGCGCCTGATCAGTGCCAAATACCAGGAGGAGCTCTGCGACGGCATCATCCGCGGGATCCGAAAGTATATCAAAGAGACCAGTCCCACCGCCTTTATCTTTCCATCGGCGCAACGGGATAAAAACGGGTAAAAACCGCCTCAGGTCTGCTGTCACCGGCGACCATCGATCATTCACCCAACATATTATCAGGAGGAATCTGCCATGGCTTTCGAAAACATCATCTTTGATGTGGTGGAGGGCGTTGCCACCATCACCTTCAACCGCCCCAAAGCCCTAAATGCGCTGAACGGCCATTTACTCGACGAACTGTCAGCAGCATTGGATGAAATTGAGGCCGACGAGAAGATCCGTGTGCTTGTTCTTACCGGTTCCGGTGAAAAATCGTTTGTGGCCGGGGCGGACATTACCGAACTGGCGACCTTCAACACCCTGCAGGGAAAATTGTTTTCCAGAAAAGGGCAGCTGATCATCGGCCGACTCCAGGAACTGGCCATTCCGGTGATTGCCGCGGTCAACGGCTTTGCTCTGGGGGGCGGCAGCGAGATCGCTCTGGCCTGCGATTTTATTTATGCATCCGAAAACGCCATGTTCGGCCTGCCGGAAATTACCCTGGGCATCATCCCTGGATTCGGCGGCACCCAGCGTCTGCCCCGCCTCGTTGGCAGCAACCGGGCCAAGGAGATGATTTTTACCGGGCGGTTGATCCCGGCCGCAGAAGCCGATAAGATTGGCATGGTCAACCAGGTTTTCCCCCAGGAATTATTGATGGAAGAAACGCTCAAGACCGCCCGGACCATCGCCACCAGGGGGAAGGTCTCCGTCAGAGCCGCCAAACAGGCGGTCAACAGCGGCCTTAACGTGGATTTGGCCACCGGCTGCCAGATCGAGGTCGATGCCTTCGCCATTTGCATGGCCAGTGAAGACGGCAAGGAGGGGACTCGCGCATTTATTGAAAAACGCAAACCGCAATTCAAAGGGTCGCTCAAGGGATAGCGCGCATCAGCAAATAAGCCTGACAGACCATGGGGGACGCATCGCTCGTCTGATACCCATGGCCGAATACATCAAAAGAGGCTGTGGGGAGATCCTCCCGGCCTTTTTTATTGAAAAAAAGAACGACATCGCTTGAGTCGACCAATCCCATGACCGATGATAAACTAAACGGGGTTGCTTCCGCGCGCCGCTGCGGGAAAATTGGGATGCTTTTTTTACAGCGGATGTGGTATATAGTTGACTATTCACGACTACTTAGGCGTTTTTAACCGAGGTATTCAGCAGATCAGGTTTATCCATGGCCGACAAACAGGTGACCGCGGCCCAACGCATCTGGGCGGTTGCATTGATACTGGCTGGTTTGGGCGTTTTCTACCGAATCCCCCAAGTAATGCCAAGCATTGAGCAGATACCGAGATTTGCAGCCGCTTCCGGTTTTATCCGATTTTGCTTTTATTTTATGGGTCTTTTTCTGATTGGAGGAGGGTGCAAGAAACTCTACCACCAGTACCGTAAATAAAGCCGTTTCAACCATCATGATTTATTTTTCGCCACGCGTGGACAACGACAATACCCAACCCACAGCAGGATATGACTTATGGCCAATGCAGATATTTCGATAACGCTTGACGAGGATACGGACATTGCAACCATGTCCGACGCCAAATATAAATCCAGGATTCAGGCGATCGGCAATCGGCTCAACGAAGCCAATAACCTGGGTGAGGCACTGATCAACCTGAAGGACGAAATCTGCGAGCTGTTCGGCGCAGACCGGATTACCGTCTATGTGGTGGATGGTGTCAAACGGGAACTGGTCTCCCGTTTCAAATCGGGCAGCGAGGTGGCCGAAATCCGGATACCCGTGGCTCAGACCAGCATTGCCGGGTATTCTGCGTTGAAGCAGACCCTGGTGAACATCAAGGACGCATATGACCAGAAGGAGTTGACCGCCATCGCCGCTGATCTCCAGTTCGATTCCAGCTGGGACCGGCGGACCGGTTATCGAACCAAGGAGGTCTTGGCCCATCCCATCGTTTATCAGAAGTATCTGATGGGCACCATGGAACTGATCAACCGCAAAGGCGACGGTGTGTTTGGCGAGGCGGAGGAAAAGGCTGTATTGGAGCTGTCCAAGATCATGGGGACGGCTCTTTACAACCAGAAGCGCATCGCCGCCAGAGGCGGCCGCACCAACAAATACGACTTTTTGCTGGAAAATCACCTGCTCACCCAAAAGGAGCTGTCCCAGGCCATTGCCGGCGCCGCCCAGCGCAAAGAACCGGTTTCCGCGGTATTGATGAAGGATTACAAGATCCCCAAAAAGGAGATCGGCAGCGCGCTGGAAAAGTACTACAAGACCAGCTTCATCGAATACAACACCAGCTATCCGATCCCCGGCGACCTCATGACTGGCCTGAAGGTGCCCTTCATGAGAAACAACATCTGGGTGCCCCTGAAGTCGGACGGCAACAAGGTCGTCATCGCCGTCGACAACCCCTACGATCTGAAAAAGATCGACGAGATCAAGGCGCTTTTTCCGGGTCGTCCGGTCAGCTTTTACGTCAGCCTCAAACAGGACATCCTCGATTTCATCAAGCTCTTCACCCAGGATGAAAAAGAGCTGGCGGAGATCGACGATATCCTCTCCCAGCTTCAGGTGGAATCCGAAGAGGTGGAAGAGGCCGAGTCCAGCATCGGCGATGAGGACAGCGCCGTGGTCCAACTGGTCAACAAGATCATCCTGGACGCCCACAGCCGCGGCGCATCGGATATCCATATCGAACCCTATCCCGGCAAGCAGAACACCCAGGTCCGCATCCGGGTGGATGGTTCGTGCACCGTCTACCAGACCATCCCCTTTTCATACAAAGCCGCGGTGGTCTCCCGAATCAAGATCATGTCCGACCTGGACATCGCCGAACGGCGGTTGCCCCAGGACGGCAAGATCAAGTTTAAAAAATACGGCGGCAAGGACATCGAACTGCGTGTGGCCACCATCCCCACCCAGGGTGGGCTGGAGGACGTGGTCATGCGCCTCCTGGCGGCCGGCGAGCCCATCCCCCTGGACAAGATGGGTTTTTCCAAACCCAATTACAAAAACTTTATCAGCGTGATCACCAAGCCCTATGGGCTGATCTTTGTCTGCGGGCCCACCGGTTCCGGAAAAACCACCACCTTGCATTCGGCCTTGAGTTTTATCAACAAGACCGAAACCAAAATCTGGACCGCGGAAGACCCGGTCGAAATCACCCAGCGCGGGCTTCGCCAGGTGCAGGTGAAACCCAAAATCGGGTTCGATTTTGCTGCGGCCATGCGGGCCTTTCTGCGTGCCGACCCGGACGTGATCATGGTGGGTGAAATGCGTGACAAGGAGACAACCTCCATTGGCATCGAGGCCTCCCTGACCGGCCACCTGGTCTTTTCCACCCTGCACACCAACAGCGCGCCGGAAAGCATTACCCGTTTGCTGGATATGGGTATGGACCCCTTCAACTTTGCCGATGCCATCCTGTGCATCCTGGCCCAGCGGCTCGTCAGGACCCTTTGCAAAACCTGCAAACGCAATTTTCACCCCAGTCAGGAGGAATACGACGAACTGGTCCGAGAATACGGGAAAGAGGATTTCGAGAAAAATCTGAACATCCCCTATACCGACGAGCTGAAGCTGGCTAAACCGGAAGGGTGCGACTTGTGCAGCAACACCGGGTACCGCGGCCGCATGGGCATCCATGAACTGCTCATGGGTACCGATGATATCAAAAAGTTGATCCAGACCAAGGCCGAAATGGCAAAAATCCGTGGGCAGGCCATTTTTGACGGCATGACCACCCTGAAGCAGGACGGCATCGAAAAGGTTTTTCAGGGGCATTGCGATTTGTTGGAGGTGAGGAAGGTCTGCATCAAGTAGCACCATTTCAGAATCGGCATCTTTTGGCCCGGGCCGGTGTTCTCGCGATGTGGAAATCCTCGACGTAGCTGGGCTACGCCTGCGGTTTCAACCTCGCTGCGGCCTTGGCCTGGACCAAAATCTACCAATTCTGAAACGGCACTATCTGAGGTTTTATAGTCCCCCCTCCAATCAATCTACCTTCGGACCCA
>JAGTUY010000386.1 GCA_018224455.1 Desulfosarcina sp. | reverse complement strand
TTCCGCGCCAGCGGCATCCCCGTAAAAAGCGGCTCTTGCCTGATCAAAGGAAAAATGCACTGCATTATCGATAAAAACATCGCGCTGCATAAAAAAACAGTGATCCTGTCGCAATCGCTTTTTGAACTGCCTCACGAAAATATGTTCGTGGTGCCTGCCGTTAGGGATCATATTCAAAAATACGGGCGCAAGGATAACAGTGGCCGTAGCACAGATTGATTGTCTCGATAATTTTACATAATATATCTTATCGGACCTTACAGACCGGTCACCATCATCCCGATTCAAACCCCATCTCCACATCGAGGCCACGGTGATAAACAGCGCAGGTTCTAATCCTTCCCGGCAACATGTCTACGAAGTCACGGAACTGAACAAGTTAATTAAGCGGATACTTGAAGATAAGTTTCCTTTCATATGGATATCAGGGGAAATTTCTAACTTCAAAATTCCTTCATCCGGGCATTGTTATTTCACCTTGAAGGATCCGCATTCGCAAATCAGTGCGGTTATGTTCCGCGGTCAAGCTATGGCCCTCAAATTCAGACCCGAAGATGGCCTGTCCGTCGTCGGTTTAGGTCGTATCAGCGTCTACGAACCGAGAGGCTCGTATCAGATTATCTTCGAATATCTGGAACCAAAAGGTGTTGGCGGTCTCCAGGTTGCCTTTGAAAAACTGAAACAACGGCTGTCCGATGAAGGTTTGTTTGATGCACAGCACAAGTTGCCGCTGCCCGCATTACCCCAAAAAATAAGTATCGTGACTTCTCCCACCGGCGCGGCCATTCGTGATTTCATCAAGGTGGCACAGCGGCGTTTCCCCAACCTGCCGTTGGAGGTCGTTCCAGTGAATGTTCAAGGCGATCGCGCGCCTGGCGAAATTGTGCATGCCATCCGTTGGCTGAATGAAATGGGGACGACCGATGTCATCGTTCTGGCACGCGGCGGCGGATCGATCGAAGATCTTTGTGCCTTTAACGATGAACAGGTCGCCCGAACCATATTTGCGTCTGACATACCGATCATATCGGCCATTGGCCATGAAACGGATTTCACCATCGCCGATTTCGTCGCCGATCTCCGGGCACCCACGCCGTCGGCCGCTGCCGAAATAGCGGTTCCCTCAAAGAACGAACTTAAGAACCAACTTGTCAATACTAAACAAAGACTTTATAAAACAATAATATCATATCTGAAATTATTATTAAATTTAATAAATGGACTCAGCAACCGGATCATTCATCCCCGGCAACGGCTGCAGGATATGCGAATGCGGCTGGATGATTATTCGATTCGACTGCTTGCATCGATCAATCGCGCCTTGACACGCAGAAACGAGCGTCTTGCCTTTCAGCACAATATGCTGATGCACGTTTCACCGGCCAAGACGGCGGCCTCCATGCAAGAACAGGTCAACACCCTTCAAGATGCATCGATCAGACAGATCAACCGTCTCCTCCGGGAGGGGCAAACCGCCATTTCCAAAAATGTCTCCATGCTCGCTGCGCTGAATCCCATGGCCATTTTGAATCGTGGATACAGCATCACCCGCACCCTTCCGGGTCGATCGGTTGTTCGCGGCGCCGCTCAGGTAAGCCTTGATCAACGCCTTGAAATCCTCCTGGGCCGGGGCCGGTTAACGGTCACCGTAGGCGAGAAAAAATGAGGCGGACTGCAACGGTAAACCGATCCTCTAAATTACCTTTTGCAGCATAACTATCTAAAAAAAGGATTAAAAAACACCATGGCAACAAAGGCCAAGCCGAGTTTTGAAAAAGCGATCAGTGATTTGGAGCAAATCGTCAAGGCACTTGAATCCGGCGAGCTGCCCTTGGAAAAAGCCCTGGAAAAGTTCGAAGCCGGCATTAAGCTGTCTCGATACTGTACCGAGACGCTGGATGAAGCCGAACGGCGGATAACGCTGCTAACGGCTGACGAGACGGGCACCCCCGTGGAGACACCCTTTGACGCGGACGCATAAGGGAACCGTATCATGTTCGATCTGAAAGCTTACCTCAACGATGTGCGGGCACCGGTGGATCAACTGCTGCAGCACTATCTGAGCGCCCAATCACCAGCCACACGGGTCTCGCATGCCATGACCTATTCAGTCATGGCCGGCGGAAAACGATTGCGGCCCGTGCTGTGTATCGCCGCCGCGGAAACCGTCGGCGGCAGCCGGGAAGCTGTGCTCCCCCTTGCCTGTGCCCTGGAATTCATCCACACCTATTCATTGATCCATGACGACTTGCCGGCCATGGACAACGACGACAAAAGACGCGGCAAACCGACCTGCCATGTCCAATTCGATGAGGCAACGGCCATCCTTGCCGGCGATGCATTGCTGACGCTGGCTTTTGAAATCCTGGCGGCAGCCGGCACCCGTTGTGCGTCTGAAGATCAATCCCGCTGGTTGTTGGCCATCACCCAGATTGCCTCCGCCGCCGGGTTCAGAGGCATGATCGAAGGGCAGATGCGCGATATGGCCTTTGAGGGAACGGTAATCTCAACCGTTGAGCTGGAATCCCTCCACCGCCTGAAAACAGGCAAAATGATCGAAATTTCAGTGGGCTCAGGTGCACTGGTGTCGGGGGCCTCAACGCGCCAGCAGCAGTTGCTGCAGGTCTATGCCCAGAATATCGGACTGGCTTTTCAGGTGGTCGACGACATCCTCAACGTGAAAGGCGACCCGGAGCGCCTGGGAAAAGCCACCGGTACCGACCGGATTCGCGGGAAAAACACCTACCCGTCGCTGTTGGGTCTGTCCGGCGCCGAGGCGCTTGCCGGCCAACTGGTGAACAATGCCTTGAAGGTGCTTGACGCTTTTGATAATGGGGCGGATTGCCTTCGTGCCATCGCACGATATGTCATCGAACGGAACCGATAACTCAGGGAGCTGGAATCTTGCGCCAATCCTCACATCTACTCGATAAAATCAACTCGCCCCACGACCTGAAGAAACTGAAACGTTCAGAACTACCTGATCTAGCGAAAGAAATCCGTAAAACCATCGTAGACGTGGTGTCCACCTCCGGCGGTCATTTGGCGTCCAGTTTAGGTGCCGTTGAACTGAGCATCGCCCTGCACTACGTCTTCGATGCACCCGCCGATAAAATTCTGTGGGATGTCGGCCATCAGGCCTATGCCCACAAATTGCTGACCGGCCGGCGAGACCGGTTCCCCACCCTGCGCCGACATGGCGGCCTCTCCGGGTTTACCAAGCGCAGCGAAAGCCCATACGACACCTTTACCACCGGTCACAGCAGCACCTCCATCTCCGCCGGCCTGGGCATTGCCTGTGCCAAGCGTCTGAAAAAAGAATCATCCAAGGTGGTGGCCGTTATCGGGGACGGTTCGCTGACTGCCGGGCTTGCCTTTGAAGGATTGAACCAGACCGGAGACACACACAACGACAAGGATATGATCGTTATCCTCAACGACAATGAAATGTCCATTTCCCATAATGTCGGCGCGTTATCCTCCCTGCTCAGCCGCACATTTTCCGCCTCCAGTCTTCAGATGCTGCGCAAAGAGTTTGGCGAATTCCTCAAATCGCTGCCGCGCATCGGCGAAAACATGTACCAATTGGCCAAGCGCAGTGAAGAGTCATTTAAGACCTTCGTCACTCCGGGAATGTTGTTTGAAGCCTTCAACTTCGAATATTTCGGCCCCATCGACGGGCACAATCTGGATCATTTAATTAATATTCTTAAAAATATCAAAACGATGGATGAACCGGTGCTCCTGCACGTCATTACCAAAAAAGGCAAGGGGTACCCGCAGGCGGAAAAGAATCCGGTCTAT
The DNA here is from genome assembly GCA_018224455.1 of Desulfosarcina sp. Lineage (GTDB taxonomy): Bacteria > Desulfobacterota > Desulfobacteria > Desulfobacterales > Desulfosarcinaceae > Desulfosarcina. Next base: position 10,056 of record JAGTUY010000386.1, on the reverse strand, counting down.
TTCCATGGGGTCAGTTCTTTCGACGTGGATACGGGAATCTGCCGCCAAAAGATCACCAATGTACCCAGTTACACCGAGGTGTTCGGCCAAACCATGGTGGAACTGGCCAAAACGAATGACAAAATCATCGCCGTTACCGCCGCCATGCCGGAAGGCACCGGGCTGGTTCCCTTTTCCAAGGCATACCCGGACCGATTTTTCGATGTGGGCATCGCTGAACAGCATGGGGTCACTTTTGCCGCCGGGATGGCCACCGAAGGGTTCCGTCCGGTGGTGACCGTCTATTCGACCTTCCTCCAGCGGGCCTACGATCAGATCATCCACGACGTCTGCATCGAAAAACTGCCGGTGGTGTTTGCACTGGACCGCGGCGGCATCGTCGGCGAGGACGGGCCCACCCATCATGGTCTTTTCGACATCTCGTTTCTGAGATCCATCCCCAATATGGTGGTCATGGCCCCGAAGGACGAAAATGAGTTGCGCCACATGCTGGCCACTGCCATTGCCCACGACGGGCCCATCTCACTGAGATACCCACGGGGCCGAGGAACCGGGGCGGCACGGGACAACCCCTTGACGATCATTCCCATCGGCAAAGGTGAAATCCTGAGCCGCGGCGACGACCTGCTGATCATTGCCGTGGGCAGCGGCGTAAGCGAAGCGGTATGCGCCGCGGCCCTCTTGGCGGAAAACCATGGCATTCGGGCAACCGTGGTCAACGCCCGGTTCATCAAACCGCTGGACACAGAATTGATCATTCCCCTGGCCCGCAACATCCACCGGATCATCACCGTTGAAGAAAATACCATTCAGGGCGGATTCGGCAGCGCCATTCTTGAGTTGCTGAGCGACCATGAAATCAACGACGCCATCGTCAAGCGAATGGGCATCAACGATCATTTTGTGGAGCACGGACCACAAGATACCCTGCGCTGCAAATACCAGGTGGATGCGTCGGCCATCATCAATACGGCCCTGTCCGTGATCAAGGGTTAGTATGGCCGGCAAAAAGCGAATCGACACGCTGCTCGTTGAAAAACAATTCTGCCGGAGCCGGGAACGGGCCAAGGCATTGATCATGGCCGGCCGGGTGGTTGTGAACCATGTGCCCTGCGACAAGGCCGGCACCCGGTTTACCGAAGATGTGGAAATCACGCTAAAAGGCGATGACCTGCGTTATGTCAGCCGCGGGGGGCTAAAGCTTGAGGCCGCCTTGAAAGCCAACCGCATCGATTGTACCGGCATGATCTGTCTTGATGTGGGGGCCTCGACCGGCGGTTTTACCGACTGTCTGCTGCAACACGGCGCCGCCCGGGTGTATGCGGTGGATGTGGGATATGGCCAGTTGGCATGGTCGCTGAGGCAGGATGATCGGGTGGTCGTCATCGAGCGGACCAACATCCGCGCAATGGATCCAGCCTTGATCACACAAAAGGTGGACCTCGTGACCATCGACACCTCATTTATCAGCCTCAAGATCGTGGTTCCCTGCACCCTTCAATTTCTCAATCCCGGCGGCATTATCCTGGCTTTGATCAAACCTCAGTTCGAAGCCGGTAAAGGCAGGGTGGGCAAAGGCGGCGTGGTCAAGGACCCGACCCTTCATGCTGAAATCATCGACGACCTCCAGGTTGTCTTCTCTCGGCAATCGCTTTTTTGCGGGCCGGTAATCCCCTCCCCGGTTTTGGGACCCAAGGGCAACCGGGAATTCATTATCCTGCTGCGACGGTTAGATTTTGATTTATAATCAGGTTTTTAAACTTGATTTTTTTTAGTCGCCGATTTAGTAGTATCAGCTTAAACAAACGTCTGCCAATCGGACGGAAAATCCAAATGAGAGAGGAGCTTGAGTGGCCCAAATGAATGAAACCCTAAGAAATGTAGCCCTGATTGCCCATGGGGGTGCTGGAAAAACCTCCCTCGCAGAAATTATGATCAACAATGCCGGCATGACCACCCGCGTCGGACGCGTGGAAGACGGCAATACGGTGATGGATTTCGAACCGGAAGAACTCAAGCGGCAGGCCAGTCTTTCCAGCGGTTTCATTCAGCTGCCATGGAAAAAGCACACGATCAGTCTGATCGATACACCCGGCGACCAGAATTTCATCTCGGATGCCAAACTGTGCATGCAGGCGGCCGATACCGCCCTGATCCTCGTGGATGCCGTTGACGGCGTCAAGGTACAAACCGAGCAGGTGGCTGATTTTGCATCCGAATACGAAATGCCCTGTGCGATTTTCATCAACAAGCTGGACCGTGAGCGTGCCGATTTTTCCCGCACCGTTGAGGATGCGGTGCAGTGCCTGTCCCCCAAACCGATTATCGTTCAGCTTCCCATTGGGGCCGAAGCCGACTTTAACGGCATCGTCGACCTGATCGGCCTGAAAGCCTACCGCTACGATGAGAGCGGCAATGCAGAAGCGATTGAGATTCCCGCCGATATGCAGGACACGGTGGAGACGGAACGCGAAACGCTGATCGAGAATGTGGCCGAGGCGGACGATGCACTCATCGAACGTTATCTGGAAGGAGAGGCCATTACCAACCAGGAACTTCGCGATACATTGAAAAAAGGACTGCTTTCCAGAACCTTTGCACCGGTGCTCTGCGGGTCTGCCGCTGATAATATCGGCATCGACCTGCTGATGGATTTCATTGCCACCTGTCTGCCTTCGCCGTTGGATAAAGCGCCCAAACAAGGTGTGAATCCAGCCAATGATGAAGTCATTGAACGGGCATGGGACCCGGCGGCCCCCTTTTCCGCCTTTGTTTTCAAGACCGTAGCCGATCCCTATGCCGGCAGACTGACGATCTTCAAAGTGGTTTCCGGAAAGCTGGGCGGTGACGGCAATTTCTACAATTCGACCAAAGAGACCCGGGAGCGATTCAACCAGCTGCTCACCATTGCCGGCAAAGAGCAGAAGCCGGCTTCGGCGGCCGGCCCCGGATCGATCGTGGCCGTGGCCAAACTCAAAGAAACCAAAACCGGCGACACGCTCTGCGATGAAGGCAACAAAATCCGCTACGCCTGCGCCGAGCCCATGCCCACGCTGATTTCGTTTGCGCTGGAATCCAAAGCCACCGGCGATGAGGACAAGATCTATATATCCTTGACCAAGCTTCTGGAGGAAGACACGGCCTTGCGGTTGGAGCGCAACGCGGAAACCAAGGAGATTCTGCTTTCCGGTCTGGGTCAGGTTCACATCGAGAGCACCATCGAAAAGCTCAAGCGGAAATTTAATGTTGAGGTTCTGCTTAAAACCCCGAAAATTCCCTACCGGGAGACCATCAAAAAGAAAGTCCGCGTCCAGGGCAAACACAAGAAACAGTCCGGCGGACATGGCCAGTACGGCGACTGCTGGATCGTTATGGAACCCCTTCCCCGGGGCGCCGGCTTCGAATTCGTGGATGCCATCGTCGGCGGGGTAATCCCCAAAAATTACATTCCGGCCGTCGAAAAAGGCATTGTCGAGGCCTGCCAGAAAGGACCGTTGATCGGTGCCCCCTGTGTGGACTTCAGGGCCACCGTGGACTTCGGCAGCTACCATGCCGTCGATTCTTCGGAAATGGCCTTCAAGGTCGCCGGCTCCCTGGCCTACAAAAAGGCCTGCGAAGAGGCCAAACCGGTGCTGCTGGAGCCGATCATGAAAGTGACCGTGACCACGCCGGACGATTATATGGGCGACATCATGGGCGATATGAACAGCCGGCGGGGGCGGGTTCTCGGAATGGATACGGCGGGCAAGAACCAGGTGATCAACGCGGAAGTTCCCTTGGCCGAATTCCAGACCTATGCGCCGGATCTGCGTTCCATGACCGGCGGCCGCGGTATGTATGCCATGGAATTTTTGCGCTACGACGAAGTGCCGGCCCAGATTGCCACCAAGGTGATCGAACAGATCAAGGCCGAAAAAGCAGCCTAACCGTCGGCCCAATACAACGGGCGATCTGAAAAAGGAGGGCCCCTGCCCTCCTTTTTTTTGGGGGGGGAGAGGAATAGTATCGATCTATTTTTTTATCTGCTCTTTTACCCCCATCGGAAAATCAATGCATCCGCCGGCCGGGGCATAACCGGACCAGAAGGCCGCCCATTGATTTTTCAGCTGAACCCGGTTTCTGGGAGACATGGTTTTCCCCATGGGACAATCGTGGGTATGAAATCGCATAGAGCGCCGGTTTCCCAAATAAGGATGGCGCGGCTGATTATTTTTTTCCACCAATTGCCAAAGCCCCCTGCCCTTCTCCATGGCCTCACGCTGGGCGGAAAGCAGTATTTTCGTTTTCGCGGTATTGGGGAAACGATATAAAACATGGGCATATCCCTCTTTGAGCAATTCGGCATGCACAAACAGTCCGTCACGTCGATAGACATAGGCCAGCGTCCGACCGTAGCGGTCCTTTTTTTCCTTATCGTAAACCAGCCGCAGCCGCCACCCTTCGACCAGTTCCCGGTTCCTTGAACGGGCTTCAATGCCCATGGGCGCAGCCAGGAGGCGCTCATGATCGATTTCGGGGGTGTTGATCCCGATATAACGCACATGTCGCCCGTCCTGCAGGATGATGGTATCCCCGTCCGCAACCCACTTGACCCTGACCCAGGAATCTGCTTCGCCGTCGGCAACCGATACGGCGAGTATCAGGATAATCAGGGTAAGGCCGTATCGGATATTATTTTTTATCAGGATACCGAGGGCCGTCATGGCGTCAACGCACAAATGTTGATGGCGCTCTGGTCCAGCATCCGACCCAGTCCGCCGTGCGGCGGCGGAGCCCATCCGATGCTTTTTTGCCACACCTCATCGTCTTCCATACAGAAATAAACGGTCACATCCGGCGCCGCGTCGCGTATCCACCCCACCATCTGCCGGTAAAGGGCGATGCGCAGGGGTTTGAAATAGCGCATTTTGTTGTCCAAACCGGTGACAAATTCACCGTAGACAATTTTGGAGTCCGGAAAGCGCTGGGCGATCACCGGTTTGAGCGCCGGCATGAAGCGGAAGGTGCCGAGGCTGATCCAGACGATATTTTCGGCGGAGATCCGCTGAAACAGCTGTTTGACCACCCGCCGGTAATCGGTGTCGCAACCATCGTAAATGATCATGGGATCGAAGTGAAATGCCAGCGGATATCCCCATTTTTGGCAGCGTGCCGCCGCCGTCAATCGAGCCTCCAGCGATGCGGTGCGCCGCTCCTCGCGTTGCATGACAGCCGGGGTGTTCAATGACCAGGAGAGAATGGTTTTTCGCCGGTGTTTCAGCGCCTCGAGTCTTTCAACGTTGACCGTTTTGGTTTTCAACTCCAGCACGGCCCTCTCCTGCAGGGCAAAGCGGGTGACCAGGTGATCGGTCAAATCGGTCCAGCGTTCCCAGATAAGGCTGTCGGTAAACTCCCCGGTCCCCACGCGACTGACGGCCTTTTTATGAAAGAGTCCGGTCAGTTCCGCGTCCAGATCTTCCCGATTGACGAAAAATTGCATCAGCGGTGGATGAAAATAGCACTGCAGAATACAATAGGCGCAGTCCATGGTGCAAAAAGAGGCCGCATGCAGGATCTGGTAATCGCAGCAGGTGTATTCACGGGTACCCGGACACGATTTTAAAAAACCGCCTTTGTTGCGGGTCAGGTAAAGCACCTGTTTTCCGCGGCTGACCGGATCAACGGCGCTGTTGATCCATTGATAAATCGAAACGGGATCTTCCACGCATTCGACGGGCAGGTCCAATTGGCGCCGGATCCGTTGGGTTTCCGGGTGAGATTGAACGGTGGCATCGACAAAAAGTTTTTTTATGGTCAAAGGGGTATCTTTCCTCTTAGGTGTTCATTCGAACAACCAACACAGAACGCTGAACCGTTGCACCGTGAACGGCTATGTCAGTATTTGAGCATGGCATAGTAAGTTCGCTGCGAGGCGGTCAGGGCATCTTGAAGCGTATATATCCCTTTTTCATTGAGCAGCGAAATCATTTTTATGAACACCTCACCGGTGGCGATGGCATCTCCGAGCGCGTCGTGTCGCTTATTTATGAAGACCCCCAATCGTTTGGCGATGGTGTCCAGAGAGTGCTCATTGTGGGCCGGATGAAGGATGGCGGACAGGTGCATGGTGTCGAGTACCGGGTTGTCAAAACGAATCCCGGTGGCTTTCTCTTTCATTTTCAGCATGCGCATGTCGAAGGCGGCATTGTGAGCGACCAGCACCGTATTCTGGGCGAACCGGTGAAAAAAGGGCAGCACCTTTTCAATCGTCGGTTTGCCTTTGAGCATCCCATCATCGAGGCCATGATACTTGATGGATTCGGCCGGCACGGACCGACAAGGATCCACCAGCTGATTGATCGTCTCCGTGTGAAGCAAGCGCCCGTTGACCACCCGGATGGCGCCAATGGATATGATTTCATCACCGCCGCGCGGATCCAACCCGGTGGTTTCCGTATCGAATACCGTATAGTTGAGCTCCCCGAGCATCCGTTGGCCCATTTCCGGAGTTTGTCCGCCTTGATTAAACAGGTCAAAATCGTAGAATTCCGGCCGGCCTTTCGGCAGCAGCGTCACGTGGCGGATATTTTCCGGCACCCCTTCGGATTGAACCATGGGGATAAAGATCCGCAGGCAGGCTTCGCCGCTGTTCGTTTTATCGGTGTGGGGCCAGATTTCTGCGTGATGGTGGTCGAGGACTTCCTTTAAGGTCAACGGATAGCCTTTTTGCGCCTCGGTCAGTGACAGATCGCTCCATTGACGCAGGGTTTCAATTTTTACCGGTTCACCCTTCCAGATCAAGTCAATTTGGACCAGATTGCCCGGCGCGGTCAATCGGATACGGCTACAGTCCGTTTGAAGTTCTTTTTTAAGACATGACCGGACAAAACCGATTGCCGAAACCAGTGAGTAGCCGTCCACCCGGATCATGCACCGGGAGTCACATTCGGCGACATCCAGCGCCACATCGGCGGTGGCCATGGGCTCGTTCTTGAGGGTTTGGATGAATTCGGTGGCAAGGATCGGGGAGAGCGGCCAGCGTGAGTTGGCAAAACCGATTGTTTCGGTCAGCTCCGTTCTCAGCAGGCGGCTCAATGACTGGGTTTCAGCGGAGATGTTTTCGAGGAAATCCTTCTTCTGTTCGGCGCCCATGTCGGGAAACTGGATCATTAAATCGACAGTTGACCGAATGGCGGCGATTGACGATCGAAGGTTTTTTGCCATGGTTTTCAGGTGTTGATTCAACCGGCCGGCATGTTCCAGCTGGTGCGTGATGTCTGAGAAGATGAGAACGAAACCGGCGACGCGTTTATCCTCGTCCAGGATGGGAAGGGTCTCCACCCGGATTTGCCTCCGGTTTTGGGTCACCACGGCAAAGTGGGAAGAGACATTCTCTTTTTTTTGTTCAAGCTTGACTTGAATGTCTTTGAGTGCATACTGAACCAGGTTCCTGTCGATCAGCGAATAGATCGAACGGTGCAAGCCGACAAAGCCGTCAGTCACCAAGTCGTGATCTTCTCCCGAATTTTCTGCGCTGCCGGGGCGTTGAACCTTGTTCAATACCCGTTGCGCCTGCCGGTTATACAACAAGATGCGGCCCACCGTGTCGCAGATCAGCACCCCTTGGGTCAGTTCGGCCATAATTGTGGCCAATATGTTTTTTTCCGCTTCCGTCTTGGCTTTGGCCGACTCAACCGTCTGGTCGATGATGTTTTTGGCGGCCGCGTATTGATCCCCGCTGACATTGATCAGCCGGGCCAGCGTCTGGACCTCCCGGCTGCCGTCGATCTTCAAACGGTGGGCCGGATTGACGGTATTCATCACCTGGGTTTCTTCGATGAGTTGATTCAGCGGGATGATGTAAAAGCGGAAAAACCAGTCCAGGGTGAATCCGAACGCCGTAAACAGGAACACACCGGTGCTGAAAAAGTACCAGAACTGCACTTTAAACAGGCGCATCAGCATGTGCTGTTCGGACGGGTTGAGCTGCCGCCAGAAAAGCACTGCCAGGGTCACGGCAACAGCGGCGGTGAACGTCATACAGACGACAGCAAACAGCCAGAATTTGTTGTTCAGTTTCATCCGCTGAGAAGGTCTTTGACCTGCCTGACCACATCGGCATTGGCAAAGGGTTTGGTGATGTAGGCATCGGCCGCCAGTGTATTTCCCTTGGCGATGTCCATGTCACGCGTCATGGCAGAAAGGAAAACCACTTTAATCGTTCTGTGGCGCGGGTCCGATTTCAGATTCTGGCAAACTTGAAACCCGTCAAGGGTTGGCAGCATGACATCCAGCAGAACCAGATCAGGCACGAAATGGTCAATCGCGGCAAGCGCATCCTCCCCGGTGTGAACGACCATCACCTCGAATTGATTCTGCTCCATCAGGAATTTCAACGGTACGGTGATGCTCGGCTCGTCATCGACAATCAGAATCTTGTTGACCATAATAATCCATACCCTCGATTTTAAAGGATTTCAAGAATACAAACGTGGTGACGACGGTTTTTTGTTCCGGACGATCGAGCCGATGGATGCAGGCATGCAGAAGCAGAAAGCGGCCGCAGCGCCGCCGCGGTATGATTGGGCATTGCAAAAATAAAGGCGCAGTCGATCAATTCGCAAATGGCTGTTGCACTACCAACCGTATTACATGGAGAGCAGCGGTGTTGCGATGAGCTCCATAAAAACATAGGTTAAAAAAGTGATCACAGCCACGATGACGCCGGTAATATACATGTTGCTGTGCTTGTATTTATTTTTATCTTTCGCAGAGTAATAGACGGCGTTGGCACAGCGTTCACACCAAATGCGGTCACGATTGGAAGTGAAGGTGTGGCCGCACTGGCAGGTGACGGCTTTGGGTTTCAGTGACATGATGTCGTCCTTTGTTATCGGAATAGGGCATTTTTTTAGGGCGGCACAGGAAGAGCAATCCTCCCGTGCCGCCTCAGTCAGAGGTTTTTCCGGGCGCCGCCGGCAAACCGTCGCTCGGTGCCCGGATCAATGACCAGTCGTCGGTAAGACGTCCGCCTATCCGTATATCCCCCATCCAAACGATGCGGTGAACAGGATCGAGAACACAACCAGTCCAATCATCCACAGGTCTTCTTTTTTCATGGGTAATGCCTCCTTTAGCGTTTAAGCGTTTAGGCTTCCTTGATGACGATGTTGGTTTCCTTTTCGGCCCGTTCGATCTGGACTTCGTTGGTGGTCGCCATCTCCGCCTTGAAACACAGGGCCCACATCATGACGATACCCAAAATCCACCAGGTGATCTGCCAGGACCACAGCGGCGTGAATCCGGCGAAGGAGAAGGCCTTGTTGCCCAGAATACAGGCCGGCCCGATGGCAAAGAAATACCAGACCGGCACGGCGATCTTCATGGCGCTGCGCCACTGTTTGCCCGCTTCACTGGGCGCATCGATGTCGTCGAGAAAGTTCCTGATCTCGGCCTGGCGTTTGACGGTCTCTTCGTCATCCTTGAAACCGAGGCCGCGGCAAATGTAAGCCACGACCAGACCGCTGGCGGTGCCCCAGAAGGCGCAATGCATGGACAGGGGGTTCGGCCAGATGGCATAGGTGAGGTAGACGGCAACCATGCCGGTGAGCACACCCAGCACCGCTCCGATCCGCGGGAACTTGAAGCCCCAGATCACGCCGACCAGCAGAACGTACATGACGAAGCCGAAGGCCGTGGCCAGCGCACCCAGGATAACCAGGGCCGCCTTGGAGGTCATGCCCACGGTCAGCGCCAGGATGGTCAACAGGGTGGCAAAGACGCGGTTCATCCAGATCTGCTCGGCATGGGAAGCTTCCTGATTGCGGATGTAACGCCAGTAGACGTCGCGCAGCAGGATGGAGCCGCCGGTGCCGATATACGGGGCCGCCGTGGAGTGAATCGCCGCAATGGCGCCCATGAAGACGACGCCGAGCATGAAGGGGGGCAAAAACTCTTTCATCAGTACCGGAACGAGCGTGGCCTGGGTGATATCCTGGAAGGCGGCATGCCCGGCCAGTTGGAGCACTTTGCCGCCCATGCCCTGGAAGGCGGTAAAAAAGAACAGGGCGAAGCCGA
>JAGTUY010000385.1 GCA_018224455.1 Desulfosarcina sp. | reverse complement strand
CTTCCAGGCCATTGCCATGCAGTCGGTCGGGCAAAATGGGTATGTGTGCTTGTATGAAGCCGGAACCGGGATTATGCGCATCCATCCAAATCCAGATCTGACCAATCGAAAGATGGATTTTTTATCCGCGGAAATCCCGTCATGGTGGGTTATCTTCAAGCGCTCCCTGTCGGGCAAAGAGGTCTCCGGTTATTACGACTGGATCGAACCCGATGGCTCCGTTCGGAAAAAATATATGGTCATGTCACCGGTAGACGTGCCCTTTCGGGGAAAAACCCTCATGGTTGCAGCCACGACCACCATTGATGCATTTTCGGCTCCCGCTGCGGTGATGGCACAGAAAGAAGCCGCAATAATCGCCAATTTCAATGCTTTTCTGGCCGACCAGTTACTGGTTGCCGGGATTCTCATGGCCCTGTTCTTTTTGGTCACGTTCCTGAGCGTCTATCTGATCGGTCGGCGATCCGCACGCCACTATATGCTGCCCATTGTAACCATGGCCACGGCCGCTGAAAATTTCGGGGACGGGCATTGGGAAGCAGACATCGAGCCTTCATTAATCAATCGAAAAGATGAGATGGGGGTGCTGGCACGTTCTTTCGAGTCGATGCGGCGCCAGTTGCAAAAACTCTTCAAGGACCTTGAATATCGGGTTTCTGAACTGAAACTGGCCCAACAATCATTGACGGAAAGTGAAGCCCATTTCCGGGGATTGTTCGACGGCGTTCCCGTTGGCCTTTATCGAACGGCGTTCGACGGCCGTATCATCGATGCCAATCCCACGCTGGTCAGAATGCTCGGATATCCTTCCAAAGCGAAGTTCCTATCCAAAAAAGCGGAAGAAATATATGCCCAGCCGGTAGACCGCTCGAAATGGAAATCGATCATCGAGCGGTCCGGCGTGGAAAATGTCCATGAAGTCAAGATGCGCCGTTATGACCAATCCGTACTCTGGGTCGAGAATCATTCACGAACCGTCAGGAACAAAGATGGTGCCATTCTTTATGTCGAAGGTAGCCTCATCGATATCAACGAACGAAAGAAAATGGAGAATCAGCTCCAGCTTGCCCAGCGCATGGAAGCCATTGGCACCCTGGCCGGGGGGCTCGCCCACGATTTCAATAATTTGATGATGGGCATGTTGGGCAATGTATCGATCATGCTGCTCGATACGGAAATCAACAGCCCGCATTATGAAAAGCTTAAAAAAGTCGAACAACTGATCCAGAGCGGTTCACAGCTTACCCGCCAACTGCTCGGGTACGCGCGCCAGGGCAAATTCGAAATCAAGATCGTCGATTTAAACACAATCGTTAAAGACAGCGTCGACATATTCGGTCGAACCCGCAAGGATATTGCCATAGAGATGAATTTATCATCGACTGCGGGGCCGGTTGAAATTGATCGATCCCAGGTCGAGCAGGTTTTATTCAACCTTTTCATCAACGCGGCGGATGCCATGCCTGACGGCGGAGACATCCGGCTGGACACGTCAATCGTCAACCGCAGCGAGATCGGGAAAAAGCCATATAGAATGGAATCCGGCCGCTATGTCCTGCTTCAGGTCACGGACACGGGCCACGGCATGGATGCTGAAACGCAAAAGCGCATTTTTGATCCTTTTTTTACCACCAAGGAGATGGGACGGGGCACGGGCCTGGGACTGGCATCCGCCTATGGCATCATCAAATCGCATGCCGGCTATATCGACGTGGCGTCGGAAATCGGTCAGGGAACGACATTTAGCATTTATCTGCCGGTCTCGGAAAGCAAGATCCCCGATGGGGTCAACGGCGACACAACCATCAAGTTCGGCAAGGGAACGATACTGGTCGTGGATGACGAAGATATGGTCCTCGAGATCGGTACGGAGATGATCGGGAAGATGGGCTACAAGACCCTCGCGGCCCGAAATGGCGACGAAGCCATATCGGTTTACCGGAAAAGCGCCGACGACATCGATCTGGTTGTTCTTGACCTGATTATGCCGGGTGCCAGTGGCAGCGACACATTCAACATGCTCAGGCAGATCAACACCGGTGCAAAAGTCCTGTTGGCAAGCGGATACAGTATCGACAGCCAGGCCATTACCTTGATGGACCGGGGGTGCAACGGGTTTATCCAAAAGCCTTACAACCTTGAGGACCTGTCGCGGAAAATCGATGAAATCCTGAACGGCTAACCGTCATGGAATGAAAAAAAGCAGGCGCGAATGCGTTTCCATTCGCGCCTGTGATCGTGCTTTCTGCAACGACAGGTGGCAATGCTCACTTCTTTTTTATCTCCCGGTTTCCCGAATACTTCAAGGCTGCGGCGATGAAGCTGCGGAACAGGGGGTGGGGGGTCATGGGTCGGGATTTAAATTCCGGATGGAACTGGCATCCCAGGAACCACGGGTGATTATCGATTTCCACGATCTCCACCAATTCGCCCGACGGGGCGATGCCGGATATCTTCAGGCCGGCTTTTTTTAACTGCTCCATGTAGGCGTTGTTGAATTCAAAACGGTGGCGATGCCGTTCGGCAATGGTTTCCTTGCCATATGCCCGGTAGGCGATGGTGTCCTTTTCCAGCTTGCAGGGGTACGCACCCAGGCGCATGGTGCCACCCTTGTCCGAGTGGATGTCTCGCTGCTGGATGGTTCCGGATTTGTCGTCGAACCACTCTTCCATGAGATAGATCACCGGATGGGGGGTGTTCGGGTCGAATTCAGTGCTGTTGGCCCGGTCGAGTCCGGCCAGGTTCCTGGCGAATTCGATGACGGCGATCTGCATGCCCAGGCAGATGCCGAAATAGGGTATCTGATTTTCCCGGGCATACCGGGCGGAGCAGATCTTGCCTTCCACACCGCGTGAACCGAAACCGCCCGGTACCAGCACGCCGTCCACCCCTTCCAGGCTCAGGCTGCAGGTATTGGCATCGATGGTCTCCGAGTCCACGAATTTCAGGTTGACCCTGGCCCGGCTGGGGATGCCACCGTGGATCAGGGCTTCGTTGAGGCTCTTGTAGGATTCGGTGAGATCCACATATTTGCCGACGATGGCGATGGTGACCTCGTGAGCGGGGTCGTTCATCTGTCGGCAAAGGGTCTCCCAGTTTTCCAGACGGGGTGCGCGGGTCCAGATGTTGAGCAGTTCGACGATTTTGTTGTCCAGCCCCTCCTGGTGAAAGAGCAGGGGAACTTCATAGATGCAGTTGACGTCCTTGGCCGTGATTACCGCATCCGCACCCACATTGCAGAACATGGCAATCTTGGCCTTGATGTCGGGGCTGAGCATGCGGTCGGTGCGGCACAAGAGGATGTCCGGCTGGATGCCGATGCTGCGCAGTTCCTTGACGCTGTGCTGGGTGGGTTTGGTTTTCACTTCCCCGGCGGTGCCGATGTAGGGCACCAGGGTCAGGTGGATATAAATGACGTTTGCCTTGCCCGCATCGTTGTGAAACTGGCGGATGGCTTCTAGAAAGGGGAGGCTTTCGATGTCGCCGATGGTGCCGCCGATCTCCACAATGACCACATCCACGTCACTGGATGCCTTGCGGATGCTGTCTTTGATCTCGTCGGTAATATGGGGGATGACCTGCACCGTGCCGCCCAGGTATTCTCCCCGGCGTTCCTTGGTGATGACGCTGTGGTATATTTTCCCCGTGGTGAAGTTGTTGTCCTTGCCCAGTTTGGCATTGGTGAAGCGCTCGTAATGCCCCAGGTCAAGATCGGTTTCGGTGCCGTCATCGGTGACGAATACTTCCCCGTGCTGAAAAGGATTCATGGTCCCCGGATCCACGTTGATATACGGGTCCAGCTTCTGGATGGTGACCGTCAGTCCCCGGCTTTCCAGCAGCGCGCCGATGGAGGCCGATGCCAGGCCCTTGCCCAGGGATGAGAGAACCCCTCCGGTTACGAAAATGTACTTGGTGTCATACCCCATAGAAAAACCTCAGCCGATTTTTTTGCCCGGGCAAGCGGGTATTGGAGAACTGTCGTATTAACCTTCAATACCGATACTTAAAAGGTTAATGTCCATCGTCGAATGTAAAATAATTGCCATGGCTTCGTGACTGCATGAAAAACAAACCGCAGAATGTCCAATATCCAATATCGAATGTCGAAGGAAGGAATCACTTCGTGATGGCGATAAAAAATAGACAGTATGCCTTCCCTTCGATATTCTGCGGTTCCTTGTTCGACATTGGATATTCTCTTCTTCATCCTGCAGGCCAGGATGCGCCGTCAGGTGTTCCCTGACAATTGCTGATTATTTCAGGGAACAAGCTATACGCCTACCCGGACTTACACCGCCTGAACATGTTATTTTAAATTAACCGGCCCATCGTCGGCAAGTGCGGTGAGTTGCGACTGCCTGTACCATATTTGACCGGTTTGGAAAACCGGCTATTCAAATTTTTTGCGAAAGTCCTGGACCGCCTGTTGAACCGCGTCCACCGCTTGCTGCTTTTGTGCCTGGGGTGTATCGGCATCGCTTCGCGCAGCCGCTGCTTTCAAGGCCTCCATATCCATCAGGTCTGCCGGGATGGACGGATTGATGCGAAGATCGGCCACCCGGATCTCCCGGGCAAGGCGACCGTTGATGAAAAAATCGACCTGGAAAGGGAACCATCCGCTCTGGACCTTGCGCCAGCTCCGGTAAAAAAACTCCAGGTGCCTGTCGGCGCCAGCCATCCCGCGGTCCACCAGCAGCAGACGAACGGGGAGAAAGGTCTCCTTGTCGATGGCCAGTTGGGATACGGATTCATCGGGATAACGGGCGCCCAGGACGAACACCACGGTTTCTTCAAGCCGCCCGAGGCTGGATATGGCCGTCTCGACCCCCAGCCGGTTGAGGGTTCGCATCAGGCGCGACCGGGTCCGGCTTCGCAGCAGTTGCTGGTAGATATCGAAAGGGTCTTCACCCACGGCCATCCGGCCGTCGATCACCGTTATCGAACTGTCGGCAAACACCAGGTGGGTTCGCTGAACCTGATCGGAAACGATATCCGAACGAAACCGCTCCGGCATCACATAGGTGGCGGTTTCATCATAGACAGCCGGTGCCGATTCCGTGCTCTGCGGATAAATCAGCAGTTTCTGATTGGCCTGAAGGGCGGCGATGGTACCCATGGCCTCGGCGCTGAGCTCGAGGACATGGGGCCCCTCAAGAACGTAGGCAACGGCCGGGCCGGATGTGGCTGCCGTGACGAGCAGGAGCGCAAGGATAGCCCATGCAGGGATTATCGTTTTTATTGGTG
>JAGTUY010000384.1 GCA_018224455.1 Desulfosarcina sp. | reverse complement strand
TTTTCCTAATATTAATCGTACTTTAGAAAAGAATCAAGCCTAAAAAGAGCGTACGGTGATTTCTGGAAGGACGTGTTAATTCATCCCCGAAATGCATTGGGCGTGCTGATCCAGATTGCCGGAGACCGGAATGGGAAGGATTTGCCGCGGCTAGAAGCAGGGAGGGTTCAATGGCTTGCTTTAAGCGAAGGTGACCCCGATGCCTTTTTGGTATCGGTCAACCGCCGATCGGAGAAGCCGTTCCGGCTTGGGCAGTTCAAACGCGGGCCGCGGCAAGCAGCCGGTTCGATAACGCCTGGCCCAGAATAGCCTGACTCTCGGCATCCAGGTATGTCGATGCCCGTTTTTCGAAAAGGAGTGAGGCCGATGCAGAGAAATCGTCGTCGGCATCGTTGAAGACCAGCAGCAGAGGCATCTTTGGCAGCGGGGTAAAACGCCGACACAGGTCGCAGGCGATGTCCATATCCGGAATGCTGGCGCCCAGGACGTCACACGCCTTTTCAAGCGCGCTGACACGCCCTGAAAATGTCCTTGCCAGCGGCCTCTCCACGCTGTCGGTCCAGAATACCGTCAGCGGGCCGGCATCGGGAAAATCCCGATAGGCCGCCCATTCTTTTTGCTTGGGCTCAAACAGCGGACACATGATCAGGTATCGGCACACCACCACGCAATCGGAAAAATCGGGACGATGCCCCGCCTCATTCTTCAGTCCGTCAGCAGTCAATCGGATAGACTGTCCGAAATAGGGCACCACTATCGCGCCGCCATCCAACCTGATGCCCAGCACCTCTTCTTTTCCGTCAAACCGCATGGATGTCAACTGTTCCAGGTAGTAGCGATAGGTTTCATGGTAGACCGAGCCGGTTGCGTTTTGACTCATCGTCGGTTCCTTTGGCGTCTGTTCTTTCATCCGATGAAAGCTGGCGTGGACAAGGGGGGCATCGATACTTATTTTCCGCGGATCATTATATAGCTCGGGACCTTTTGGCAACCGGTTTTATTGCCATGAGGTCACACGAAGAAAAGCCGAACGGCAGCCGTAGAAGCCGATGTGGAAAGAAAATATGAAGAACCGACCCAACGGAAACGTACCTGTGGCCGTCACCCGGCCCCGCAAGAAGAGAAAAACCATGGAGCTGGATACCATCGAGGTCAAGGGCGCCCGTGAGCACAACCTGAAGCAGGTCGATGTCAGCCTGCCCAAAAAGAAGCTCATCGTCTTCACCGGCGTGTCCGGTTCGGGCAAGTCCAGCCTGGCCTTCGACACCATCTTTGCCGAAGGCCAGCGCCGCTATGTGGAGTCCCTGTCCGCCTATGCCCGCCAGTTTATCGGCCAGATGGAAAAGCCCCGCTACGACACCATCCGGGGGCTGTCGCCGACCATCTCCATCGAACAGAAGTCAGCCAGCAAGAACCCCCGCTCCACGGTCGGCACCATTACCGAGATCTACGATTACCTTCGCGTGCTCTTCGCCCGCATCGGCCAGCAGACCTGCATTAAATGTCACCAACCCGTGGGCAAAGGTGACGCCCAGAGTATGGTTGACCGCATGCTTGAGATGCCCGAAGGCACAAAAATCCTCATTCTTGCACCGGTCATCGACAGCCGCAAGGGGGAACACAGGGAGGTGATGGCGCAGCTTCAACGGCAGGGATACGCCCGGGTAAGGGTCAACGGCGTGGTGCAGGAGATCGAGTCCGTCCAGACCCTGGCCCGTTACAAAAAGCACACCATCGAAGCAGTGGTGGATCGTCTGAAAATCTCCAAAGCCGGCAGTTTCAGGAAACGATTGACCGACTCGGTGGAAACCGCCCTGCGGCTGGGCGAGGGCCGCATCATCGCACACCGCATGGCCGGAGGCGACATCCCCATGAGCGAGTCCCGTTCCTGCTGCGGCGTCGCCTACCCTGAACTGGACCCGCCCATCTTCTCCTTCAACTCGCCCCTGGGCATGTGCCCGGACTGCAACGGCATCGGTGCCAAGCTGGCCATGGACGCAGACCGGGTCATCGCCGACGGCACGCTCAGCATCCGTCAGGGAACGGTCATCCCCTGGCAAGGCCATTTTACCGGCAAGGGAAAACTGAACGGCTCCTGGACGGCCGAACAATTAAGGGCCATGGAAGAACAATGGGGAGTGGACTTCGACACACCCTGGGATCGTTTGTCCAGCCGGCAGAAGCAGCTGATTCTCTATGGTTCCGGCGGGCGTGAACTGACGGTAAGCTGGAATGCAGAGAAAATTCAAGGGTCCTATACCACGACCTATGAAGGACTGCTCAACACCCTCATGCGCCGCTATACGCAGACCGAATCGGAAAATGCCAAAAAATACTACAACCGCTTCCTCTCCACGCGGCCCTGTGACACCTGTGGTGGCCGGCGCCTGAAACCCGAAGTGCTGGCCGTGAAGATTGGCGACCGCTCCATCATCGACGTCACCGAAATGACCATCCGGGAAGCGCAGGATTTTCTCACCGGATTGAAGCTGACCGGCAACCGAAAGATCATTGCCGATGAACTGCTCAAAGAGATTACCGGCCGGCTGGGTTTTCTGGTCAACGTGGGACTGGACTACCTGTCACTCAGCCGCAAGGGCCCCACCCTGTCCGGCGGCGAATCCCAGCGCATCCGCTTGGCCTCCCAGGTGGGATCGGAGCTCACCGGCGTCCTCTACATCCTGGACGAGCCCTCCATCGGCCTGCACCAGCGAGACAACATCAAGCTGCTGAGCACCCTGCGTCACCTTCGGGATATCGGCAACACCCTCATCGTGGTGGAGCATGACCGGGAAACCATGGCCTCGTCGGACTGGATCGTTGACTTCGGTCCCGGCGCGGGGCACCTGGGGGGCGAGATCGTGGCCCAGGGAACGCCCAAGCAGATCATGCGCCGCAATGCCTCCCTCACCGGCCGGTATCTGAGCGGCCGGGATGAGATTGAAACGCCGGTCACCCGGCGACCTGTCGAAGCCGACGGCCACCGGCGGATCGCCGTTGTCGACGCCACCGAAAACAACCTGGATCACCTCACCGTGGACATCCCGCTGGGGCTGCTGGTAGCGATAACCGGTGTTTCCGGTGCGGGCAAGTCCACCCTGATCAACCAGATTCTCTACCCGGCCATGGCGGGCAGGCTGCACAACGCCATGCTGGAGACCGGCCGGCACAAGGCCATCCACGGGTTGGAACATCTGGACAAGGTGATCAACATCGACCAGAAGGCCATCGGCCGCACCCCCCGCAGCAATCCGGCCACCTATACCAAGGTGTTCGACTTTATCCGGGATTTTTTCGCCCAGCTTCCCGAATCCAACATGCGCGGGTACAAGAAGGGCCGCTACTCGTTCAATGTCAAGGGGGGACGCTGCGAAGCCTGCAGCGGGGACGGTTATATCAAAGTGGAGATGCACTTTTTGGCCGACGTCTATGTACCCTGCGAAACCTGCCGCGGGAAACGCTTCAACGACGCCACCCTGGAGATCAAGTACAAGGACCACTCCATCGCCGATGTGCTGGACCTGTCGGTCATACAGGCCCGGACCCTGTTTGAAAACCATCCGCGCATCCGGCGAATCCTCGACACCCTGATGGATGTCGGACTCTCCTACATCAAGCTGGGCCAGGCGGCCACGACCCTCTCCGGCGGCGAAGCCCAGCGCATCAAGCTGGCCCGCGAACTGGCCAAGCGGGCCACGGGACGGACCCTTTACATCCTGGACGAGCCCACCACCGGCCTGCACTTCCAGGATATCAAGCTACTGCTGGCCGTGCTCCAGCGCCTGGTGGACGGCGGCAATACCGTGGTGGTGATCGAGCACAACCTGGATGTGATCAAAACCGCCGACTGGATCATCGACCTGGGGCCCGAAGGAGGCAAAGGGGGCGGGCGCTTGGTGGCCCAGGGCCCTCCGGAAGCGGTGGCCATGGTAAAGGAAAGCTACACCGGTCGGTTTCTCAGAGAGATAATCTGAAAGTCATGGGGAACACAAACCATACCGGTGCAATCGGCCATCTGCCGGTGGCAGCAGTCCTCGAGCCGCTTTAATCCGCATTGCGTGACAACCCCGCAGCAGTGCTGGTGGCACCGCCCGGTGCCGGCAAGACCACTGCCGTACCGCTGGCCCTGTTGAAAGAAACCTGGCTGTCCGGCCGGCGCCTGCTGCTCTTGGCGCCCCGCCGGGCACACATGATTCTGGCGGCCCGCAAAGAGAAGATGGGTCGTTCCGCCTGTGAAATTGCCGCCATTTTGAGTGAACGTGATCCCCTCCATTTTAGTGGACGGGAGCGAGACGCCGCCCTGAGATTGCGGTTGGACGCGCTGCAGGCCTACCGGGCGAAGAGACCGTTTCACATGAATGGCTGCAGCGTCGATTCATCCGCTGCGAGGCAAATTCTTAAAGTGTCGGCAGTACTTCAACAACGGTTGGATATCAGCAAAAAAACAGTGCCGCAGCCGTTCCGGGCCGGCTGCTGGCCTGGGCCTACCCCGACCGCATTGCCAGGCAGCGCCCAGACAGCCCGGGTCGCTTTTTGCTTTCCAGCGGAATCGACATCCTTCCCTGGACGCGGACCCTGCGAACCTGGCAATCTCGGGTCATGCTCCTGGCACGGATCGATGCAGATGGCGGTCCCTGGCCTGACGTCTGCGACGCCGCGCTTTATAGCACCAAAGGACGTTACCCCAAACACGTCTGGCCGGATGATCCGCTGTGCGCCACTCCCACGGCACGGGCCAAACCCAGAAACGCAAAATGACATGGTTAAACTGAACGGTGGCTCGAGCATTGAATGTGTGGTAGAGTCAGCTTCTGCCCCTTTCCAAGCGATGTGCCCTGGAAAGCCAAATCGATGACCAAAGAAAGCCTTTTTTCTTTCTGTTTTGGATGGCTGAGGAGACAACCCACATGAATTGGCTCAGTATTGGATTGATCGGCGCCATCGTCTTCACCCTGCACTCATTTCAGCAGATCAAGATGACGCTTAAAGACAAGGGGTATCCCGTGGAGATGATGACCGGATGGCTGGACGATTACCGCCGGTTCAAGCAATTGACCCTCAGCGAACCTGACGAATCGACCCGCTATAAGTATCAGCGGGTACTGAACGGCCTCTACCTGGCCCTGGCAGGCCTGGTTTTCATTCCCTTGATGATGATCATGGGGAAATAGAGGGTTCTCGGGTTAAATCACCTGAAAGGAGAGTACCGATGCCCCGATGCCACTGGATCCTGATCCTTGGGTCAGCGGTCCTGATGATCGCGGGCTGTGCCACCCTCAGCCCCGATTACGAAACACCCAGCGTCAACGTCAGCGCCATCCGGGCACTGCCATCGGACAGTATCGCGCCACGGTTCGAAATCGGTCTTCACATCATCAACCCCAATAGAGGAGCCCTGAAACTTCAAGGGATCGCCTACAGCCTGAAACTTGACGGGCACAAAATATTGACGGGCGTCGCCAACGATCTGCCGGCGATCGACGGCTATGGAGAAGCCGATGTGACCCTGATTGCCACCACCAGCCTGCTGAGCAGCATACGCTTTTTTTCCGATCTGATGAACGCACAGCGGGATACCATCGCTTTTGAGCTCAATGCCAAACTCGACCTCGGCGGCCTGCGCCCCATGGTCCATGTCGGGGAAAAAGGGGAGATCAGCCTTTCCGGGCAAACCCGTCAGCGGTTACCATAGGACCAAGCATTGCCGCCAAACAGGGACAAGGCCTCCTTGACGATCTCTTCGGCACATTCCGGATTTCCTTCAAAAACGATCCGGCCGGCGTCGAGGGTAAAGTGAACGCCGCAGTCATATTTGGCAGCCACGCTGTTGAGTATTTTACGCCAGATTTCTCTATTCCAGTTGATTCTATTGATCGCTATCATCGGGTTCGACCTCGAAAAAAATAATGGATAACATCGATTCGACAATCAAACCCCGTGCCATCATGCGCCGCAAAAATGATCCGTGCTTGACCTGAACCTCTCGAAACGATAGACTGAACTCGAAATTTCATTCGACGGACCACGACCGGCACCCCCAGTATAACAGACACCCCGACAAGGTGCCCGTACCGGCTACAACCTACAATAATGCCTATGAAGACCGACTTCGCCCCGGCCTGTCGGCTCGATCGAGAAGCGATGGCAGTCAACATCCGTACCATTGCCGGAACTGCGGACAATCGTCTCTATCAGCGTGACTTCATCACCAACGCCAAATCCGGAAGAAGGCCAATATGTTTAACGAATCGTTCGTCGTCACCATAGAGGTGGTACCTCCGGACGGATCGGACCCGGTAAAGGTCCTTTCTGCCCTGGAATCTTTGACCGCACTGCCGTTCTTCGGTTTCAGCGTCGCCACCAACCCCGTGGCCAAACCCCGCATGAGCGCCATGGCCCTGTGCGCCATGATCCAGCAGCGAACAAAGAAACCGGCCATCCTGCACCTCACCACCCGCGACCACAACCGCTTGAGCCTGCAAGGCGAGTTGTGGGGAGCCAAGGCACTGGGAATAGACACGGTATTGGTGGCCACCGGCGATTTTGTGGCCTTCAAAGACCGGGGGAATACGACGGACGTCCGGGACACCGATGTTTACGGCCTGGTACGATTAGCCCGCGAAGCGGGCCTGCACACCGGTGTGGTCTTTGACACCCACCCCGAAAACAACGGCCTGGCCAGGGCGGTGGATCACTTGCAGCGGAAGGTGGACGCCGGCGCCCAGTTTGCCGTCACCCAGCCCGTTTACGACGAACCCGGTGCCGATGAGATCGCCGGCGCCACCAGGAAGATCGGCATCCCCGTGATCATGGGTATCCTGCCCCTGCGCACACCCCGGCACGCCGAGTTTTTGCACACCAAGGTAGCCGGCATCACCGTTCCCGATGGGCTGCGTCAGCGCATGCACCGCGCTGCAGACCCGGTGGCCGAAGGGGCCGCCAACGCCCGCGAAATGGTCGATACCGCCAGAACCCGGTTTGCCGGCGCCTGCATTATGCCCCCATTCGATCATTACGAAATAATGGGCGACATTTTATAAAAGACAAGAAACATTCCTAAACCCATTTAAACACAGGAGGTTGGAGATGGCTCAGACGGCAAGGGAAAAGAGAAAGGCAAAGGTTATCGAGGTGCTCAACACAGCCCGGTCTATGGAACTTTCGGCCATCACCCAGTACATGAACCAGCATTACAACCTGGATGACAAAGACTATGGTGAACTGGCCGCAAAGGTCAAGCTGATCGCCATCGACGAGATGCGCCACGCTGAGGGCTTTGCCGAGCGAATCAAAGAACTGGGCGGCGAGCCCACCACGGAACCCGACCAGAAGGTCACCAAGGGACAGAAGGTCGAACAGATTTTCACCTTTGATGCAGGCCTCGAGGACAATACGATCGACATCTACAACCAGTTTCTTCTGATCTGCCGCGAGAACGGTGACAGCACGAGCATGAAACTGTTCGAACAGACCATCGACGAAGAGCAGCTTCATTTCAACTATTTCGACAACATCAGCGATCATATCAGCAGCCTGGGCAATACGTACCTGGCTAAAATAGCCGGCACCTCTTCGGCTACCGGTATCGGGCCCAGCGGGTTTGCTGTCAGTGGCGGCGCCTGATGCGCCAAAGGGACCCATTCCGTCATTCTTAAAGACATCGTGAAGGACTGCTGGAAAACAACCGGTGTTTTTTCGGCAATCACCAATGCATTTGCCCCACTGGGTTATGAGGCCACCTTCTCCGGTTTTGAAAAACTGTTTGTTTTTCCGGCGGAAAAATGTTCTTTTTACCCGGAGTTGGAGGATCTGGGCATTCACCGGGAAGACCGCTTCCCTCACCCGGGCACCATTTCCTTCACCCTGATACCGAAACCATGGAAACTCGGCGGATGACGGTTTAAAGCACATCAGGTAACGCCGCTAACGACTGATGGAACCAACAGAGGCCCGCACTCGATGAAGAATATCCTGGTCGTCGACAACGATCCCATCATGCTCCACACGTTTGTGGGGCTGCTGAAAAGCCACAGCAGTTTTTTGCAGGTTTTCTCCGCTGCCAATGTCCCAACAACCTTGGAAATCTTTGCCAGGGAGGACGTCCACGTCCTGATCACCGGGATGCACATGTCCGAAATGGAAGCCTTCGAGCTGTTGTCGCTGCTGGGGGTTGATTATCCAGAAACCCGCGTCATTTTTATGACCAACAACGCGTCGTCCATGCTCCGTACCAAGATCAAACAGATGGCGTCGGTGATTCACTTCGATCAGGCCTTGGACATCAGCATGCTCACCAAACGGATCTTCACCGAATTGCAGATCGACTACGGCGGCCAGATACGAGGGCTCACACTCTCCTCATTTCTCCAGATGCTGGAACTGGAGGGTCGTTCCTGCACCCTACAGATTACGGCCAAAGGCAAAACCGGATCGATCTACATTTTAGACGGCAAGCCCGCCGCCGCCAAGATGGGGTTGCTGACCGGCAAGCCTGCCCTGCTGCATATTCTCACATGGGAAAACGTATTGATCGACATCGACTATGCCCCCCGGGAAACACCGCGGGAGATCAACGCATCGCTGATGAACATGCTGCTTGAGAGCGGTCGGATGGTGGACGAAAAGCAGAGCCAGCGGCCCAACCAGCGCAAGCACAGCCGGTACGATTGCCTGGTGGGCGTGGACTACGACATCAGCGACTGGACCTACCAGTGCTATATGCGAGACATCAGCGAGGGGGGCGCCTACATCGAGACCGAACAGTCCATCAAAGTGGGCCAGCGGCTCACCATATCCCTTACGTCCCCGGTCCTGGAGCGCACCTGCGCCATCAAGGGGACGGTGGTCCGTCGGGACCCCAAAGGCATCGGTGTCCGCTTCGAGAATTTGACCCTGCAGCAAAAGCAGGTGATCCGGTGCCTGACAGAAACCCGCTGCTCACCGATCTCCAGCCCCTCCCGGCAACCCGGCGACCTTGATGAGAAGCTGTCCATGGACTGACCACGGACGATGGCATTAGCGAGACGGGGTCCAGACGGTTCTATTAATGCCGGGCTTGGCCGTTCCCGTTGGGTGGATGACAAAGAGGTGAACATGTCCAAACAGTATGACGCATTGGTAATCGGCTCCGGCACCGCCGGCCAAACCGCCGCCTACGAACTGAATCGCCACGGCCTGACCGTGGGAATGGTGGAGCACAGCCGGCGGCCCGGGGGGACCTGCGCGCTCA
>JAGTUY010000383.1 GCA_018224455.1 Desulfosarcina sp. | reverse complement strand
CATCTCCATGACCAGTGCCTGCCGTTTGAGGGGATCCATCTCGGAAGTAGACCGGTCGGCCAGCCCATCGAAGGTGGAATTGCGGTACCCGCTCATGTTCCAACCCCCGGACTTGTCATTTTCAGAATGAAACAGGTTGCGCACGTAGTCCGGATCCAGGCGCAGACGTCCATAACCCATGATGAAGGCGTCAAAGTCGTGATTATCTTTTATCTGATCCAGCATGGAGGAGAAGGCCATCGGCCGGGCGTAGGCGGGCATACCCAGTTCCCGGAGCCACTCCTGGATCATCAATCCGCTGGTGGCCCGGTGAGGATCGTAGTCCGCCGGCGGCGTCAGAATGGTGAACCGCCCCATGGGTTGTCCCCCGGGCAGCCGGAGTTCCCTGGCCGGCTGAAGGTTGCCGGCGGCATCCACCGGCGGCACCGCCCAGCTGTAGCCCGCATCGACGAGTACTTGGTAGGCGGCTTTGAGCCGATCATCCCGTTTCCACCCGTCCCCATAGCGCGGCAGGTCGGTGCAGCACCAGAAGCGGTTTTCAGCCGGCACCACCGAAAACATCTTGGTGCCCTGGCCCTGGAGGATCCGCGAGACAATGAATTCCTTGTCGATCGTATAAGCCACGGCCCGTCGCAGGGCGGTATCACTAAAAGGCGGCCTGCGCAGGTTGAAGCCCATGAAGTAAAGGGCGCTCTTCTCGTTGGCGAACAGGCGGATCTTCTTCTGCCGGCTCAGATCGGACATATAGCCGGGCTGGATGGGCCACCAGAACATGTCGATGTCGCCCTTTTTCAGGGCCAGTACGGCCACATCCGACGTGCCGTAGACGCTGTAGACGAGATCGTCGACAAACGGCCCCAGGGTTCGGCCGTTGATGGTTTGCCCATTGCCGAAAAAATGGGGGTTTCTCTTCAGGTGCAGAAACGCCCCCTGCCGCCACTGCACCAGTGTAAAGGGGCCGGTGCCCACGGGATGCCTCATCCGGTGGTTGATCAGAGTGGTCAGGGGATTTTCGGTGGTCTTGGCTTTTTCGGAAATACCCGACCACTCCTTTTCCTGGACAATGGGTGTGGCCAGTGTCCCGGAAAGAAACGCCGCCATCGGTTGTTTCAGGAAAAAGATCACCGTACGGGCGTCCGGCGTGTCGATGCGGTCGATGAATCGCCAGTTGGACGCATAGCGGGGCACCTTGAAGGATTGAATCAGACCCCCGGTGAAAGCGACATCCCGCGATGTAAAGGGGGTACCGTCCGACCATCGGGCTTCCCGGAGCGTCACGGTATAAGACAAGGCCTGAGCATCGTATACCGGCATGGATTCGGCCAGCCAGGGCACTAGATCCAGAGTCTCCGGATCATGCACATACAGGGGCTGATAGATCAGGGAAAGCACCTTGCGGGAGTTGGCATCGCTGGCCAGCCAGACATTGAGGGTGCGGGGTTCTTCCGCCAGGCCGAGTTTCAGGGCCCGGGGGCTATCATTCTCATAACAGGCAGACACCGCGACCGCCATGAAAAGAAAAACGATCAGGCCGCGCCACCGATTCACGCCGCCCATGCTCAGGCCCGCTTCCGGCGAGGCGGATGGCTGATGGAGTTGACCTTTTTCTCTATGAAATCGACTACTTTTAACTCGAGACGGTCATTGTTCAACCGGTTGATCCGCGGGATTCCGCCCGGGCTGACGCAATTGACTTCCACCAGTTTGCCGGCAATGATATCGATGCCCACAAAATAGAGTCCGTCGGCGATCAGTTTTTCCTTGATGACCTGGCAAATTCTTCTCTCCCGGGGCGTCACCCGGTGGGCGAACACCTCGCCGCCGGCGTGGACATTGGTGCGAAAGTCCCCTTTTTTGGGCTTGCGGCGCATGGCCCCGATGATTTCGCCGTTGAGCAGAAGAATCCGAATGTCCCCGTCCTGCTTGACGCTTTTCAGGTACTCCTGCACCATGATCGGTTCACGACGGGCATAGGACTCATAGGCCCGCACATAATAGTGGATCAGGGAATTGAGATTCGTCCGGTCCCGCGTGCTGACCTTGATCACGCCCTCCCCCCCGAACCGCTGCAACGGCTTGACCACCATGGCGCCGCCGAAATCGTCGATGATCTTGCGCAGGCGCGAAGGGTCCCTGGAGACATGCGTCTCGGGGATGATCTCCGGAAAATTGAGGATATAGAGCTTGCTGTTGCCCAGGATCTGGCCGGTGGTGCTGTTGAGGATGAAGACGTGGTTGTTGACGGTCTGCAAAAACTCCATGGTCTGGTAGTTCAGCGGCGGATTGCTGCGCAGAAACAGCGCATCGATTTCGGTGACGGCTTCGAAAACAAGATGGTCCTGCTTGGTGCAGCGGATGATCGCCCGCCAGTATTCGGCCATGCCCAGGCCAGGCTTCACCGTTATGTTGCGCATGCGGGCCACCACCTGCCCATCGCGGATATATACGTCGTGGGGCGCTAAGAAATAGACCGCGTGCCCCCGCTCGTTGCACGCGTACATCAGGTGGCTGGTGGTCTCGTTTTCAGGCTGGATGCTTTCCAGCGGGTCCATCAGGTAGGCGATCTTCATGGCAAGGGCGGTCCTTTATGGGCGTTCACGACAGGATGTTTATATTTATATCAATTTAGACCAATTAGCAACCCTCAGCGATGGGCGGCATGGCTGGGGCCCTCCGGTTCCTTTGCAATTGACACCACCTGGCAAATTCCCTATGGTTCTGGCCAACCCGACCATAGGAGACTGTCAGCCACGCATAGGCAAGGATCGCTTTCCAAAAAATATGACCGCTGATTCCTCGTTTTCGATTCTGCTGATTCAACCATCACCGGCGTCTTCCGCCAAACCGCCGTCGACCCTGACCCAGGCGAGGAAGCTTTCCGCCGCGGAGTCGATGGAAACCCGCCGGTGGGACGTTCGCACGGATGCGTCCACCAATGGCGGCAGGCGGTTACTGGAGCGATTGGAGCAGTTGTCCGCGCATTACCATGCCGTCCATTGCTTAAGCTTGAATGAGATCCCAACGGCACAATTTAAAGACCTGGTGGCGGCGCTTAACCTAAGACGGCCGGGTTTGCGCTTGTCCCTGTGCAGCCGCATCGAGATAGATAGTGCCTCGGATTTCAAGGCCATGGATGAGAGCGGCAGCATCGTTCAAATCCAATGGCACGTCCGGGGTCCACTGCCGGATGTTGGTTTTTTCAAGGCATTCTCCCGGGCCGGCGTCTGGAACCACCTGGTGCTCAGTGGTGCGAATGCTTCATCAGCAACCTGCAGGGCCGTCGCCAGCCAACCGAATATCATCCACTCTTGGGAGAAGCCCTACGCTGGCGAGGGGAATCGCAATACCAATGCGACCTATGGTGAGGTATCCCCGCTGCCCGGTCGTCCGCTGTGGCAGGCGATAACTGACCCGGTGAGCCGGTTTTTGCTGGTCGACCGGCTGACCAGCGATCAGCTGATCCGCCTGCGCGTGGATAATGACGGTGAGCGCCTTTTTAGGATCGGCGCAGCCCTTGCGTATCGCTTTCTCCCGCCGGACCGGCTGCCGGACGGATACCTGGAAGCGATCTGCGGCATGGTTGCGGCCGGAGGCACAGTGGCAGCCACCCATGTCCGCTTCAATCTGCTGCGGGCGCATCTCATCGGCTATGTGCAGGAAAAAGGCGTCATCGTCGGCAATTCCAGTCTCAAGAACCCCAGGCCCGAATACATCGAGGCTGTCCAACGCCAGACAGGGCTGGATCTTACCGGATTCGTCGAGCGGGGCTATACCTCGGTACGTCCTGAATACCGGGGGTTGGGCATCGGAACCCGGCTCTTGGAAGGACTGACGCAACGGACCGGCGACCGGAAGATCTTTTCGGTCATCGCCGAGGACAACACGGCCACCAAGATCATCGCCATGCGCAACCGCACGCGCAAGGTGGCCACCTATTTCAGTGAAAAGGCCGGAAAGCCGGTCGGCATCTGGATGCCGGAATGGATGATCAATAACGATGGTAGAAAGAGACCAAGATAACTATGCGCATCGGCATCATCACGATTCAAGAACCTGGCTACCACCCCAACCGCCGGCTGCTGGAAGCGGCCCGCAAGGCCGGTCACCAGGGCATGCTCATCCACCCTTATCATCTGTGGCCCATAACGGCAGCCGGACGATTGGAAGTAACCGGCACCCATTTTGCCCCCCTTCCCCACGTGGTGCTGCCAAGGCAGGGCGCGCAAATCGGCGATGCCTGCCTGACCCTGATCCACCAGTTCCAGCTCATGGGCACGCCACTGGTCAACGATCATCAGGCGGTGTCCATCGCCCGCAACAAGTTCCTCACCCAGCAGTTGCTGACCGCCGCCGGCCTGCCCTGCCCCGACGCCGTTTTCGTCAACGATGAATCGGGCTTTTTTCATGGCGTCGATCAATTGGGCGGCTACCCGGTGGTGGCCAAGCAGACGAGCGGGCGTCAGGGAGACGGGGTAATGCGGATCACGGATGCGGGCGATGCCCGTCAACGGGCTCTGCCCGCTCTGGATCGCCGCCGGGGGCTGATCGTCCAGCGCTACCTGCAGGTCGACAAGCGCCGGGACTTACGTGCACTGGTCATCGGCGGTGAAGTGGTCTGTGCGGCGTCGCTCATACCGTCAACAGGTGAGTTTCGGTCCAATTTTCATCTGGGGGGCAACATCGAGGCCACGGCACTTACCGGCGAAATCGAAACCATCGCCGTTGGCGCCGCGACGACGGTCGGATGTGACGTGGCCGGCGTGGACATGATCGTGGACAAGGATGATCGCCCATTCATCGTGGAGGTGAACTGCGCCCCGGGCTTCAAGGGATTGGAAGCGGCCACGGGCCTTGACATCGCCGGCCGGATCATCCAGTTTGCCGCCGATCGGTATCGCCACCATCGAGAAAGCATCACCGTCTGAAATGAAACTTTCCAACCTGCATATGCGAAAAAACGACGGCCTGACCCGCGCCGTGGCCTCGGTGGCCTTCGAGGACAGCGATCAATCGGCGCAGGAAATCTTCATCGAAACCGAAACGGCATTCGCGGAATCGATCTTTGCCAACCCCCATGCCTTT
>JAGTUY010000382.1 GCA_018224455.1 Desulfosarcina sp. | reverse complement strand
ATGTGGACCCGACCATGCCCGTTGAAAACCCGAAGCCGGCAGCGGCCATCGCTTACGTCATGGCGCAAAAAGAGGCCCGGTCAGGATATGCCGCGAACAAGGACCGCAAGAACCTGGTCGCTGCCTGGAGTTCGGGCATGAAATACATGGACCCTCCCCTACCCGGTCCGAACCCTTGCTTGGTGAAGCGGATGCCCGAGATCAGGCAGCCCCGCTATGTCCCCCTGAAGAGGACTTCTGGAAAGTCTTTGCGGCCGCCGATGGTCAGGACAAATTCATGTTGCTGGCGTTTTTGCACCTGGCAATCCGACACTTGAGCGCATCGATCTTATTCAACCAAGGTTATGACGTCGGTGTGATTCAGACCATTCTTCGCCATCAGAGTCCCAATACCACTGAACGTTACCTGCAAAGCATAGGTTTGGAGCGCGTCAGAGATGCGTTGGAGAACCTGTCACCGGGAAAAGGCAAGACCTTGCCCATGAAAATGGGCAAGGATGGCGGAGAAAAACAAAAAGCCGTCTGAGGAGCCGTCAACGATCCCATCCACCCAGAAACAAAAAAGCCGCTTAGCAGATAGTATC
Source organism: Desulfosarcina sp. (assembly GCA_018224455.1). Lineage (GTDB taxonomy): Bacteria > Desulfobacterota > Desulfobacteria > Desulfobacterales > Desulfosarcinaceae > Desulfosarcina. The sequence goes on along the minus strand of JAGTUY010000382.1, from coordinate 3,387 downwards.
TGCATAACCGGCTGAAAAAAGGGAATTAAATTTATTTTTAAAGTGGCGTCCCCAAGGGGATTCGAACCCCTGTCGCCGGCGTGAAAGGCCGGTGTCCTGGGCCAGGCTAGACGATGGGGACGCAAGCACTTCCAATTCTGGTGGGCCGTGTTGGACTCGAACCAACGACTCTCTGCTTAAAAGGCAGATACTCTACCGACTGAGTTAACGGCCCAAAAGAAAAAACGTAAGTACACGCCCGACCACCGTTTGTCAATATGAAAAGTGGTGATCCCAATTTTTAGGGTCCATGGGGTATATCAGTCGAGTATTGGCCCCTTTTCTTCATTTGCGCCAGAATTCGGGCACGACGACGATAATGAGGGTGTAAATCTCTAATCGTCCCAAGAGCATGCACCAGGAGAGCAGCCACTTCCCCCAGTAGGGAATCTGGGCAAAATTGTCGACCGGCCCCACCATACCGAATCCCGGCCCGATGTTGCCGATCGTGGCGGCCACCGCCCCAAGGGCGGTGACAAAATCGACCCCGGTGCCGGCCAGGAGTAGGGTCGATAGGGCAAACAGGGCCATGTAGAGCGCCAGGAAGCCGAGCACACTTCTCACGACATCTTCAGTCACGGTTTTCCCGCCGATCTTGATGTGGGAAACGGACCGCGGGTGGATCATAGTAAAAAGTTCTTTGTAGCAGTACTTTAAGCCAAGCATGATGCGAAGGCATTTCATGCCGCCGCCGGTGGACCCCGCCGACGCACCCACGAACATGCACAGAAAGATGATGATCTGCGACATGCCCGGCCACAATTCATAATCGGCCGTCGCGTAGCCGGTGGTGGTCACGATGGAAACGACCTGAAAGGCGGCGTAACGAAGGGCCTGGCCGGGATCCGCATACACCGTTCGGTAGAGGTTGGCCGTGACCACGAGGGTCAAAATCAGGCACATGGCCAGGTAGAACCGGCATTCCGAATCTTTCCAGAATGCCAGCGGACGGCCCTTAAGAAGCTGGTAGTGAAGTGAGAAGTTGATGCCGGCCAGCAGCATAAACACAGTGATGACGACATCGATGTAAACACTGTCGAAGTGGGCCACCGACGCATTTTTCGTTGAAAAACCACCCGTGGGCATGGTGGTAAGAGCATGGTTCAGGGCATCGAAAAAGCTCATGCCGCCGATCATCAGCAGCAGCGTTTCGGCCACGGTGAACAGGGCGTAGACTTTCCACAGAATCATGGCCGTGTCGCGGATGCGGGGCTTGAGCTTGTCCGGCACGGGGCTGGGCACCTCGGCCTTGTAAAGCTGCATGCCGCCGACACCCAAAAAGGGAAGGATGGCAATGGACAAAACGATGATGCCCATTCCCCCCAGCCACTGGATAAAACTGCGCCAGACGAGCAGCCCGGGACTCAACCCTTCGATATTGGTCAGAATCGATGACCCGGTGGTGGTAAACCCGGAAACAGACTCGAAAATGGCATCCACAAATATAACGGAGGCGTCGGAAAAATAAAAGGGCAGCGCCCCGAACAGGCCGATAACCGTCCATCCTATGGAAACAATGGCCATACCTTCGCGCTGGCTCATGGTGTCAGTTTTCTCGTGCCGGAACAAGGCTATCAAGATGATGCCGCAAACCAGGGTAATGCCCATGGCCTTGATCAGCGGCATCAGGCTGCGGTCCATGGCATAAAGATCGAAAGACAGGGGAACCACCATGGTCCCGCCGAAAAACAGGATCAAAACACCCACGGTGTTGAGGATATAGCGCCAACGCAATTAAATATACTCCAGTTTTACGGCCAGAATCTTCTCGACACCGGGAATGGCCTCACGGGTGGCAAAAATGATAATCCGGTCTTCCGGTTCGATGACGCTGTCGCCGCCGGGGATAATGATGGTCTCTTTGCGAATAATGCCGGCAACCATGGATCCCTTCGGAAATGCGATCTTTTTCAATGGCTTTGATACGATGTCGGAGGTGGGCAGGGCCAACGCCTCCATCACCTCCCCTTCTTCCCCTTTAATGGAGATCGCCGACAGGACCTTTCCCCTGCGGATATGCTGCAGGATGGTGTTGATGGCCGACAACCGCGGACTGACCACCTGTTCGATGCCGATGGTGGACATGAGCGAAAAGTAACTGAATTTGTTGATCTGGGTGATGGTTTTCCTGGCGCCCAGCCGTTTGGCCAACAGAGAGGTCAAAATATTGGTCTCTTCGTCACCGGTCAGGGTAACCACTAAGTCGGTATCATGAATATTCTCTTCCATCAGCAGGCCCTGGTCCGATCCGTCACCGTGGAGCACGACGGTCCGCGCCAGTCGTTCGGCCAGGAAATCGCACTGGATGGCGCGTTTCTCGATGACTTTGCAGGCGATGGACTTGTCCTCAAGCCGTTTGGCCAACCGATAGCCGATACGCCCTCCGCCGACGATCATCACCCGTTTTACCGGCGTGGCGTGCTTGTCGAAGATGGAGAGGTGCTTGAACAGGTTTTTCTCCTGGCTGATAAAATAGACCAGATCGCCGTCGCGCAGGTGGTTGCCTCCTTTGGGGATGATCAGCTGGTCGTCGCGAACGATCGCGGCAATCAGGGGCCGATCTTCTTTGAGAACGCTTGGTAGATCAGACAGGCGAACGCCGGCCAGGCGCGAACCGGGTTCCAGATAGACACCGACGAACTTGATGCGGCCGTCGGCAAATTCGCCCACGTCCACGGCACCCGGCACGCCCATGAGGCGTTCGATGGTCCGGACCACCTCGATGTCGGGGTTGATGACCGTATCGATATGGGGCGGATTTACCTTGAACGTATCATGGTAGCGTTCAAAATCGGCTCCCCGCAGCCGGGCCAGCTTCTTGGTGGAGGCAGACAGGGTATCGGCCATCAGGCAGGCCACCAGGTTCACTTCATCGGAATCGGTGACGGCGAGCATGATCTCCGCCTCTCGGATGCCGGCCGCTTCCAGGGTAGCGGGATTGCTCCCTGAACCGGCGACGGTCTGGACGTCGATGCTTTCAGAAAGCCGTTTGAGTGCCTCCGGATCAAAATCGATGACCACCACCTCTTTATTCTCTCTAGCCAAACGGCTGGCAATATGAAACCCCACTTCACCAGCACCTACAATGACAATTTTCATTGCGATAATCCTCTGTTGCACCTGCTTAAATTTTCACCGTCGTGCTATACACTGCCGCCACTGCACTGTCAAACAAAGTGAGATAAGTGCTCAAGCACAAGGATCCGTATCGTACATCAATCGGTGGTCATGATTGAACCCTCCCCGCGGCCCCGATGAACCGGATGCATGCTTCGCTCAGACAAGCCTCGGGGAGAGCGCTCGCTGTCGCGGTTCAAAACTGTCGGTATAATGATTTAGCAATCTGCT
>JAGTUY010000381.1 GCA_018224455.1 Desulfosarcina sp. | reverse complement strand
ATAGTCCACCATGGTTCGTACTTTTTGGTTAGCGAATCCTACGAAAGGTATTATTAATTTTTGATAAAGTGACTTTAAATAAATTCAAGTTACCTTGAGTTGGCCAACACTGTCAAATATCGAGATAGACGGGATTATGTAATCTCGTTGGAAATTGAGTGCGAATAAAGATACGTAAATGGACACATGGCGAAACAGCCCGCCCCAAAAACGTGTTATTGCCAATGGCTACTTGGTTGTATCTGGGATATGAACACGCCAGGGCTAAGTACCAAACGCATTTGCTTTCAGCAAAGAAACGAAAGCGTCAATCCCCAAAAGTCTGCTGGATGGCGACGGCCTTTTTAGACCACATCATATGGATTCGGTGGCGGAAGAGTGTCTTTGATTCAATAAATTCGAACTCCTTCATGGCTCCCGATAGCGTTGTTGCACTTGAACCCTCGAATCCTTGACCCCCTGAACCCTGTATTTAAAACAACATCCCCACATACCCCACAAAGCTGTCTCCCGGGCTTTTTTCATAGCTGGTCGCGTAGACCAGCTTGTCTGCTTTTTTAGCGCCCATGGCCTTGCCGACGGCGATGGCGGCTGCTGCGGCCCCGCAGCAGCAGGCATTCTCATTGCTGAGGCCTTCGCGGATCACTGCCTCTGGGTTCATGCGGGTCATGGCATCGATCACACGTCGGTCGTTTTCATTGCGGACCCAGTCCACGGCATTGGGTCCGGTGCCCTTTGAAATGAGGCCGTAGTTGGGGCCGTAGTGCGTCAGATCCGTTGACCCGATGACAACCATGCTCAGACCCAGCTTTCGGGTTGTTTCCACAATCGAATTGGCAAGCACCAGCGTTTCGGCGGTCGGCGGCACGCCCATGGCCACGACCCTGGCGTCCTTGAAAAAATAGCGGATAAAGGGCATCTGAAGTTCGATGGTGTTGTCCTGCTGGTAGCGGGTGGGTGTTTCCGTTTGAAAGGTATACCGGCGAGTCAATTCACCGGCCAGGGCCGTATCCACCGCGATTGGACCAAAGGGCGTTTCCCATTCGCCCTCGGGCATGATCGTGCGCGGAGAACCGCTGTGCAGGTGCATGCCGAACACCACGACCACATCGGGAGATGCGGCCCGGGCCAGCCGGTGGATCACGTTGCACGCGATGCTGCCGGAGAAGAACCAGCCGGCGTGGGGAACGATGCCGCCGACGGGATTGGCCACGGAAACGGACTGGTTTTTGCCCGCTTCGAGAAACTGGTGGATCTGGTCTTCACAGGCCTTCTGGTCCGCTGGATACCAACTCCCGGAAAAGACGGATTTCCTCAGAACCACGGCCGCACCTCCTTTTTTGCATTGACGCTCAAAAGATCCCGTTTAAATAGACTTTTGGCTTTTCGATGTCTTAAAATTCTGGCATAGAAAAACGACAAGGTCACGACTTTTTTTTTGGAAGATCGTGCTTATCGTATAGCGAGCAATGGAAATAGGCGGCGTTTTGCATCGCCGGGAACTTTGCAACGGATAAAATTTGACAGTACCCCATTCAACCTGGAGGATGCCATGTGGGATTATACGGAAAAAACGAAGGATCATTTTCTCAACCCGCGGAATGTCGGGTTTATCGATGATTTCGACGGAATCGGGGAGGTGGGCTCCCTCTCATGCGGTGACGCGCTCAAACTGACCTTCAAGCTGGGCGACGACGAACGGATTGCCGACGCGAAATTTCAGACTTTTGGTTGTGCCAGCGCCATCGCCTCCTCGTCGGCACTGACGGAGATGATCAAGGGCATGACCCTCCAGGAAGCGGGCAAGGTAACCAACGATGACATTGCCGACTATTTAGGCGGCCTGCCCAAAGAGAAGATGCACTGTTCGGTCATGGGTCGGGACGCCATGGAAAAGGCCATCGCTTACTACCGCGGGGAAGCCGAGAAAAAGATCGAAGGCGAGATTGTCTGCGAGTGCTTCGGTGTGTCCGATGTCCAGATCGAGCGAGCCGTGAGGGAAAACGGCCTGACCAGCATCGAGGACGTCACCGATTACGTCAAGGCCGGTGGGGGCTGCGGCAACTGCCACGACAAAATTCAGTTCATCATCGATACGGTTCTGGGCAACACCCCCCGGGCCGCCAAAAAACCCGAAGCCCTGACCAACATCCAGAAAATAAAGATGATCGACGCCACCCTGGAGCGCGAAATCAAGCCGGCTCTGAACCAGGACGGCGGGGATATCGAGCTGGTGGATGTGGACGGCAACCGGGTGATGGTGAAACTGCGGGGCACGTGTGCCTCGTGCGCCAAATCCCAGATTACCCTGAAACATTACGTGGAGACCAAACTCAAGGAGTTGGTTTCCCAGGAACTGTTTGTCGAGGAGGTGTAGCGCATGAAACCGATTTACATGGACAACAATGCCACCACTCGCGTCGCACCTGAGGTGGTGGAAGCGATGCAGCCCTATTTCTCGGAGCTTTACGGCAATCCGTCCAGCATGCACGGGTTCGGCGGCAACGTGGGCGCCAAGCTCAAGGCGGCCCGTGAGCATGTGGCTACACTCCTGGGGGCCATGCCCGAAGAGATTATGTTCACCAGCGGCGGCACCGAAAGCGACAGCACGGCCATTCACGCTGCTATCCGGGCCCACCCGGAGAAAAAACATATCATCACCACCCGCGTGGAGCACCCGGCGGTAAAAAACCTGGGCGAACACCTGGCCAAAAACGGCTATCGGGTCACCTTCGTGCCGGTGGACCGGCAGGGGCACCTGGATCTGGACTATCTCTACAAGAAGCTGTCCGACGACACGGCCATCGTCAGCGTCATGTGGGCCAACAACGAAACCGGAACGATATTTCCCGTCGAGGAGATTGCGAAAGCGGTGCGTGAGCGGGGCATCGTTTTTCACTCCGATGCGGTTCAGGCGGTGGGCAAGATTCCCATCGATATGGCCGATTCTGCCATCGACATGCTGTCCATCTCCGGGCATAAGCTGCATGCGCCCAAGGGCATCGGCGTGCTCTACATCCGCAAAGGCACCAAATTCGCCCCCTTTCTCATGGGCGGTCATCAGGAAGGCGGGCGTCGGGCCGGCACCGAGAATAGCGCCTCGATCATCGGCATGGGCCGTGCCGCGCAGCTGGTCATGGAGTACATGGATGACGAAAACACCCGGGTAAGGGCACTGCGCGACAAACTGGAGACCGAGCTGCTCAAACGCGTGCCCAACAGCATGATCAACGGCGATCCGAAAAACCGTCTGCCCAACACCACCAGCATTGCCTTTGAATTCGTCGAGGGGGAAGGCATCCTGCTGCTGATGGACCAGTACGGGATCTGCGCTTCGTCCGGCTCCGCCTGCACCTCCGGTTCATTGGAGCCGTCCCACGTGCTGCGGGCCATGGGCGTGCCCTTTACCGCCGCCCACGGCTCCATCCGATACAGCCTGAGCATTTACAACACCGAAGAAGAGATCGATTTCGTCATCGAAAAAATGCCCCCTATCATCGAGCGCCTGCGCCAGATGTCACCCTTCTGGCAGCAGGCCCAGAAAGCCTCCTGACGGCTTGACCGGCCGTTCAATAAAAAAGGCTGTGATTTCCGGAAACCGGGAATCGCAGCCTTCTTGTTTGGATAATATCAAAGACGTTCCAATGATTTTGGGTTCATCCTATTTGGCCAGCGGCAATGCCTAAAACGAGTCTACACGCCAAACCTTGCCGCCAGGGCATCCAGGGTGGTGTTGGATGCAATCAGGTGCAATCATTCTTGTTAGGCAACGTGGCGCCGCATTCGCGGAGCATCAGGGGGTATTTGGCCGGCTTTTCCTCGCCCTCGGTGACCGACAGCGCCACTGCGCCCTTCTCCGGAGCGTCTGAAACTTAACGGGAGATGCCGGGGCTGGCCATCTTCACAAGGCTTGAATCGGTGATTTTTAACGGGCTGTGGGTGACCAGTGAAACAACCGGCTTGTTGCCTGGTTGAGGTGGGTGTGCCGAATCATGGGTCGAATATCCCTTTCCAAATAAAACATCGTATTGCAGTATTTCGAGATCTTTTATCCAGGGGGCTGAACTGACTTGCTTGAAGGATTTGAGATTTCCGGCAGGGCTGCCGACGAACCGGCGATGAAGCACCGAATAATCCTTTAGGCCTTGCCACATATGGAAAAAATGGCCCGGTAATTCAATCCCCATCTGATGCAGCAGCAGACCCGGCAGGTGCGACGGGCTGAACCTTTTCGGAATGTCAAGGGAATCTAAAAGATTCGGCTTGTTGGCCCACACCAGACCCGGTACGGTTGCCATGAGGTAGTCCCTTTCCGTTTCGGACATGCTGCCGTCGCTTGAATGGGCCAGCAGCTCCCATCCCAAGGCCGGCTGATGATCGCCAAAAAAGACGCAGATGACCGGTTCAGGTCTGCTTTCCAGATATTTCAGGAATCGGGCCAGCTGCCGATCGGCATCCCTTACACCGGTCAGGAAGGCCGACAGCGACTCCAGCAGATGGGGCGGAAAGTTACCCTCCACCCCAACGATGTCGTCCAAGTAACGTTGATGGTCGTGGGGTCCATGGTTCTGCATGGAAATGGCATGCATAAAGTAGGGCCCTTTGATGGCCTCGATGAGTTCGATCATCTTGTCCACCATCGAATCGTCGGAGACGAACAACCCCCGCTTCACCGGATTCTCGAAGTCGTCGATGGACACGAACCGGTCGAAACCCAGATTGCGGTAGGCTTCAGTGCGGTTCCAGAACCAGGGTTCATATGGGTGCACAGCAAGGGTGGACCATCCCCGGTCACGGAGAATCGAAGCGATGGAGGGAACCTGGCGCTGCAGGTAATGGTCGTAGGGGACGGATCCGCTGGGCAGCAACGCATGGCTCAAGCCCGTGAGGGCCTCGAACTCGACCAAGCTGGTGTTCCCGGCGACCGTGGGTGAGATCAGCGTAAACGAGGGATGATGGGCGGATAGCCGTTGCAGGTTTTCCCACGGATTTTCGGATGTCTGAAAAGGTATGCCGAAAAGGTCGGAGAACGATTCACTCATCAGGATAACTAAACTGACCGGTTTTCCGCGATTTCCGATCGGCCCCTGGCGCAGTTCTTCGTTATGGGCGAGCAGCCGGTTGACCAGCGCTTCTCCGTAGGCCTCCGGTTGATGGATTAACATCGGCGAGACATTCATGGAAAATGCCAGGAAAAAACCGTTGGTCCGGTAATTGACCGGCTGTTCCCAGGCGATGTTTTCCACCCGCCACATCCCCGGCAGACGGGTCCGCAAGTCGGTGAAGAAAAGTCCCAAACCGCCCAGCGCCATGGCCATCAGGGTTGCGCGCATTTTCATGGATACGCGGTCGTTGCGTTTCCGCTGCAGCCACCAGGCACCTATGCAGAGCAATATCAGCAGAGCCAGCAGAATCCAGCCAAACGTAAAGCCGGACATCAAGGCCTCGCCCAAGGCCAGCATCTGACGCGCATACATCAGGTCCCAGGCAAAAAAGGGCGTTTGCAACGCAGTCAGTTTCACGGCGTTTATTAGCGCCATGAACAGCATCAGGCCCGTGCCGGCGATAATCCCGTTCCACCGTCGACCAGTGATCGCGACCGACAGGCATATAACCAGAACAACCGCCAACAGGTTGAGCACCAGCTGCAGTGGTTGTTCGATCATCCAGAGCCCGACATCCTGAAGGTGCGGGCGTGCCAGAATTTCCGTCAGCAGAACACAACTGAAAGCAATAAGTAAGGGCCAACGAATGGCAATGGGGACAATCGATTTAGTTTTCATGCGGCGTGACCACCGGTGACTCCATTAGATTTGGGTTAGCGTATTGTCAGCACCCTATGCATTGTTATCACTCTGGAGGTGGTCGTCAAGAAAATACGAAATGGCGAAAAAGTCACCGGGGCCATTCATGACTTCTTTTGAGCGTCGACGGCCGCCTGATGTAATGCAGGCCGCGACGATTCCTGGCGTCGACGGGACAAATACTATTTTACTACCTTGAAAAAACGCTTGGAAAAACACGACGGCACCCAGGGGCTAAAATTTTATGCCAGGTTGGTTGATTGAACCGCGCGTACCTTATGCCGGCGGCCAGAGGATCGGAAGCAGCCACACCGATACCCCGAATACGACGAGGGTGAGCGGTAGCCCCACCTTCACGTAGTCGACAAAACGATAACCGCCGGGCCCCATGACCAGCAGGTGCGCGGGGTGGGACAGGGGGCTGGCGAAACTGGCCGAGGCGGAAATAGCCACCGTCATCATCAAGAGATGCGGTGAAACGCCCAAGCTCGCGGCGGCGCTGAGGGCGACCGGTGCCATCAGCACCACCAGGGCCGCCGTGGGAATTACCTGGGTGCCGGTCACGGTGACGATGAAAAGAGCGGCCACCACCCAGCGTGGGCCGAAGTCCCCCACCGTGGCGATCAGCAACTCGGCCCCCATCTGAGCCGCGCCCGTGTTTTCGATGGCCACCCCCAGTGGCAGCATGCTGGCAATGAGAAAGATGACCCTCCACTCGATGGCGCGGTAGGCCTCTTCCATGCTCAGGCATCCAGCAAGGACCATGATCGCCGAACCGGCGACGGCGGCGATGGCGATGGGGACCAGCCCGAGGATGGCGCTAAAGAGTACAGCCAGCATGATGGCAGCGGCAATGCCGGCTTTTTCGAGGCGTGGGGCCTGCGCGGCCGTTGGATCGAGGACGAGGAAATCGGGGTCCCGTGCCACGGCCTCCAGTTTCTGCCTCTGTCCATAGACCAGAAGGGCATCCCCGAACTTGAGCGGCATATCCTGGAGGCTGCTGCGGTATGCCTGGCCATTGCGCCATATCGAGAGTACGCTGACTCCGTAATGGTCCCGGAATAAAAGGTCCGCCAGGGTCCGGCCGGCAAGGGTTGTGCGGGGCGAAAGCAGCACTTCGGTCACTCCGATTTGCTGGGATTCCAATTCGGCCAGCAAACCGGCGGACTGCTTCTTGATTTCCAGTTTCTCAAGGCCCTCCAGGATTTCAAAATCCTGGGGAGACCCCTGGATCAGCAGCAGATCCCCACCCTGCACCCTTTCATGAGGGGGCGGCATGCAGATCAGTTTATCGCCGCGCACAATGCCGGCAACGGTGAGACCGAAGGCGTTACCCAGGCGGTTTTCCACCAGATCGCGATCCGCCAGCACCGATCCCGCTGGAACGCGCACGCGCAACAAGTCGCCATGACCGCCGGTCAAGCGATCCACGTCCTGCCGGGTGGCAAAGCGCGGTTCGGTGACGAGACCCAAGCGGAACAACGCCTCCAAGGCTTCTTTTTCCCCCTGAAGCAACAGTCGGTCCCCCGCGGCGAACCGGTGCCGCCGCGCATCCCGAATGATGACTCCGTCCGCGTCGAACAGCGCAAGCACATGGACTCGATGCGTGGATCGCAATCCACTTTCGGCCAGAGTGGTTCCCACCAGCGGAGAATTTCCCACCACTCGGCAATCCGCGGCCGCCATCCATTGACATATCATCTCTTGGGAGGGATCGAAGGGCTCGATCTGAAGATGCTGACCGCCCTCCGAGCGCTGGAAGTGATCGGGCCGGCCGTGCATGATCAATTCGTCATCAATTTGCAGGACCTCCGTGGGGCGTGGGGCAAGGATCAGGGTACCTTTACGCTGAAGCGCCACCACGGTGAGAAAAAGGGCCGATCCAATCCGGCTGTCGGCAAGGGTGCGGCCGGCCAGCTTCGATTCCGGTCGGATCCGGGTGGTGAAAAGGTGGGTTGCAAGCTGATAGGGATCCCCCCCGGGCAGGCGGCTGTCGGCGGCTGCCTCCCCGGACCGTTCGGGAAGCAGCCGCCGCCCGAAGATGACGACGAAAATGATGCCCGCAGCCACAATGGCTCCTGTGATGGGAGTGAAATCAAAGATTTCAAAGGACCGGAATCCAGCGGTGCGCAACGCATCGGTGACAAGGATGTTAGGGGGGGTGGAGATCCCGGTGAATGGACCGCCGAGCATGCACCCGAGCGCCAGGGGCATCAGCAATCGTGAGGGCGGCCGGTTGCTGCGCCGGGCAAGGTCCATCGTGGCCGGTAACAGTATCGCGGCTACCGTCACGGTATTGATGAGCGCCGACAGGAGGCTCGCCGCCGTCATCAGGGCCACCAAGAGCATCACCTCGCTGCCCTTCGCAAAACGCTGAAGCGGCTGTCCAAGGCGGTGGGCGATGCCCGTGCGGTTCAATCCCGCGGAGAGGATGAACATGGCCCACACCGTGACCACCGCCGGACTACTGAATCCCGCCAGGGCCTCCTCGGCGGTGACAAAACCGGTCAGCGCCAGGGCCGAGAGCACAAGCAGCCCGACCAGATCCACCGACAGCCAGCCGCCGATGAAGACCACGAGGGCCACGAAGACAATCGCCAACAACATAATTATTTCAAAGGTCACGCCATGTTTCCTCGGGATTTGCGTTTCATCTCAACTTGGCTTTCACCTGGTCCACCAGCCATTCGATCCATGCTTCGAATCCGGCCTCGGTCTTGGCGGAAATCTCGAAGACCGGCATTCCCGGATGAATCTGAGCGATGGTTCTGCGGGCCAGATCCATTTCGAAATCCAGGTAGGGCAAGAGGTCGATCTTGTTGAGCAGGGTGGCGTCACATTCCCGGAACATCAGCGGGTATTTGGCCGGTTTGTCTTCCCCTTCGGTAACCGACAGCACCACCACGCGCTTGTCCTCGCCGATATCGAACTCGGCCGGGCAGACCAGGTTGCCGATGTTTTCCACGACCAGCAGGTCGACGGCGTCCAGGTCCAGGTCGGCCACGGCCCGTTCCACCACGTGGGCCGCCAGGTGGCAGTCGCCGCCGAAGGCGTCGGTGTTGATCTGAATTACCGGGGCGCCGGACCGGGCCAGGCGGTCGGCATCGTTCGTGGTGCAGATGTCGCCCACGATCACGGCGCAGCGCAGGTCCGGCATGATGCGGGCCAGGGTCTTCTGCAGGGTGGTGGTCTTGCCGGAGCCCGGCGAGCTCATCATGTTGAGGACGAAAACTTTTTTCTCGGCAAAGACGGTGCGCATGCGCTCCGCCATGATGTCGTTGGCGTCCAGCACCCGCCGGACCACCTTGATTTCGCGGGTGCCTGATTTGCGGGACTCCACGTCACGACCCTGATCATGATGGTGATGGTCATGGGGGCCGTGCGTTTTATGATTGTGATGATAGCGTCTGGTCGTCCGATTGGTGAAAAACCACATGATTAATCCTCGTCTTCGATTTCAATGGACTTAATGTCCAGTTCGCGGCCGGAAAGAATGTCGATGGCCCCGCTCCGGCAGGCTGTACAGGTAAACACCGGCTCCGTGACCGTCCACTGGGCCTGGCAATCCTTGCACCGGGCCACCACGGACACCTCTTCGATGGCCAGTTCGGCCCCTTCCAGCGGCGTGTCCTTGACCACCAGGTCAAAACAGAACCGCAAGCTGTCCGGTACGATGGCCGACAGCTTGCCTACCTGCAGGTTAACCCGCTGGACCCTGGCTCCCTGCATGTCCGCCGGCATGGATGCCTTGGCGATATCCACGATCTCCATGGCGATGCCCATTTCGTGCATGGTTTTCTCCGATATCCGAAGTCCGAGGTCGGATTTCCGTTGACCGTATTCCACCCTCAGACATCCGTCTTCCGACCTCCGACTTCAGTCTCTTTACTTGAAGGTCTCGGCGCAGACATCGCTAAGATAGGCCAGGTTCTCACACACATGGATCCCGTTGGCCTTCATGGCTGCCACCTTGCTCTGGCCGGTGCCGCTGCTGCCGCTGATGATGGCGCCGGCATGGCCCATACGCCGCCCCGGAGGCGCCGTCAGACCGGCGATAAAACCCACCACCGGCTTGGTGACGTTGGCCTTGATATAATCGGCCGCCTTTTCTTCGGCGTCCCCGCCGATTTCACCGATCATGACGATGCCTTCGGTGGCGTCGTCGGCCTGGAAACGTTCCAGGCAGTCGATGAAGTTGGTCCCGTTTACCGGATCGCCGCCAATGCCGATGCAGGTGGTTTGGCCCAGGCCGGTGGTGGTCAGGGCGTGGACGGCTTCGTAGGTCAGGGTGCCGGATCGGGAGACCACCCCGATTTTTCCAGGTTGGTGAATGGCGGCGGGCATAATGCCGATCTTGCACTCGCCGGGGGTGATGATGCCGGGGCAGTTGGGACCGATAAGGCGCACCGGCTTGTCCTTGAGGTAGTTCTTCACCCGCATCATGTCCATGACCGGAATACCTTCGGTGATGCAGACGATCAGTGGCACTTCGGCATCGGCCGCTTCCATGATGGCGTCGGCGGCAAAAGGCGGGGGCACGAAAATCATGCTGGCGTTGGCCCCGGCGATTTTGACAGCATCGGCAACCGTATTGAAAACGGGAACGTCGTCCATCTTCTGACCGCCCTTGCCGGGGGTGACGCCGGCCACCACCCGGGTGCCGTACGCAATGCATGCGCGGGCATGGAACTGGCCCTCTTTTCCAGTGATGCCCTGCACCAACAATTTGGTCTCTTTGTTGACTAGTATGCTCACGGTTCAATCCTCGCTCGTTTTTTGTGGGACTACTGGATGGCGGACTGCAATTTTTCGGCGGCGTCCTTGAGGTCTTTGGCATTGATCAGATCCAGGCCTGATTCCGCCAGGATCTTGCGTCCCTCTGCCAGATTGGTGCCTTCCATGCGGATGATCACCGGCACGCGCAGGCCCACCTTCTCGGCCGCCTGGACCACGCCGTTGGCCAGGCGGTCGCAGCGCAGAATCCCGCCGAAGATGTTGATCAGGATCGCCTTGACATTCTCGTCGCTCTGCAGGATGCGGAAACCGTTTTCAATCTGTTCGGCGCTGGCGCCGCCACCCACGTCGAGGAAGTTGACCGGCTTGCCGCCGGCGTATTTGATGCAATCCATGGTGGCCATGGCCAGCCCGGCGCCGTTGACCATATTGCCCACATTGCCGCCTTCGCCCAGATGAATGTAGTTCAGGCCGTGGGTGCCGGCCTCCACTTCTTTAGGATCTTCTTCATCCAGGTCGCGATATTCCTGGACATCGGGGTGACGGTACAGGGCGTTGTCGTCGAAATCCATCTTGCCGTCCAGGGCGATGACATCGTCTTCGGCGGTGATGATCAGGGGATTGATCTCCACCAGTGAGCAGTCGTAGTTGACCGCCAGGTGGTACAGGTTCTTCAACAGCACGGTAAAGGGTTTCATGCATGCCTTGGGCATGTTGAGCCCGAATGCCGCCGTCCGCAGATGGTAGCCCTGGATCCCCACGTTGGGGTCCACGTACACCTTAATGATCTTCTCGGGTGTTTTCTCGGCTACGGTTTCGATGTCCATTCCGCCGGCCTCGGAAGCCATGATGATCATCTTGGCCGTGGCGCGGTCCGGCAGAATGCTGAGATAAAGTTCCTTGGCAATGTTGAGCCCTTGCTCGACCAGTAGTTTCTTGACCCGTTTGCCGGCAGGACCGGTCTGCTTGGTGACCAGGTTCATCCCCAGGATGCTGTTGGCATATGCGTCGAATTCTTCAGCGGTCTTGGCGACTTTGACACCGCCGCCCAGACCGCGGCCGCCGGCGTGGATCTGCGCTTTTACCACCACCGGGTATGCGCCCAGACCATCGGCAACCGCCTTGGCCGCTTCGACCGTAAAAGCGACACTGCCGTCGGGAACGGCCACGCTGTTCTTGCGGAACAGTTCTTTGGCTTGATATTCATGAATTTTCATGGATGGGCCCCTCTCTCGTTTAATCACCATAGAAAAGGATGAGCATGGTTGTCCGCCGGGGGCGGGCGACCATGCTCATCTTGTGGGTCACAGGACTACCGGCTTAACCGATCACGCAGAGCACATCTCCCTTGGCCACCGAGTCACCCGAGGCGTATTTGATCGCCTTGACGGTGCCGCTGGCCGGCGCGGCCAGGGCGTTTTCCATTTTCATGGCTTCCAGGATAACCACGGTTTCTCCCGCACTGACTGTGTCGCCCTCTTTCTT
>JAGTUY010000380.1 GCA_018224455.1 Desulfosarcina sp. | reverse complement strand
TGATCACCCGGACATCATCTCGGGCGGTCACCGCATCCAGCGCGTCGTAGAGGCGGATGAGCAGCTGCTCATCCGCCTCTACGACGCGCTGGATGCGGTGACCGCCCGAGATGATGTCCGGGTGATCATCATTACCGGCAACGGCCCCTCGTTTTGCGCCGGCCTGGACCTGGGCGCCATCGGCAAGGAGAATCTTTTCGACCCCCGGGGAGACGGCAGCGACCTGCCGGATTTGATGCGTGCCTGCAACAAACCCATCATCGCTGCGGTCAACGGACACGCCATTACCGGCGGCTTCGAACTGGCGCTGAATTGCGATTTTATCATTGCTGCAGAAAATGCGCAGTTCTCCGACACCCACGCCCGCGTTGGCATCCATCCGGGCTGGGGAATGACCCAGCTGCTTCAGCAGACCGTGGGTCAGCGCCGTGCCAAACAGATCTCTTTTGCCTGTCAGCCCATATACGCCCACACGGCGCTGGCCTGGGGCCTGGTGAACGAGGTGCTGCCCCGGGAGCATCTGCTGGACCGCGCGAAAACCATTGCGGCCCAGATCGTTAAGGCCGATCCCCAGCTTCTGGGAGTCATTAAAACGCTTATCGAGAACCGCAACCGCAGCCCCCTGGAGCAGGCCTTCGATAAAGAGAGAAGCGGCTTCAAGCAGTTTCTCCGGGATCAGATCAGCAAATTCAAATCATAAGCCTGTCTCAAAATGGTTGCCCAGCCCCGACATGGTCTTATATGGGGCTTTTTGAAATGGGCTCTCGGGAAAGGAGAGGTGTCATGGGACGCTACCTGTTGCTGGACATCGGTGCCGGTACCCTGGACATGCTTTGCTATGACACCGACCACGATCTTCACTACAAAGCGGTGGTCCGATCGCCGGTGCGGGTGTTGGCGGACGAGATCCGTCAGACCCGCGGAAATCTGGTGGTTACCGGATGTGAGATGGGCGGCGGCCCGGTCTCCCAGGCCCTGATCGACCGCGCAAAAACGGCCGACGTGCGGATGTCGGCGCCCGCCGCCGCCACCATCCACCACGACATGCAGCGGGTGGCGGCGCATGGCATCCGCGTGGTGGACGCCGCAGAAGCAGAGGCGTTGAAGAGCGACTCCCGCTTTCATCACATCCGCACTGGAGACCTTCAGCCCGACCGCCTGCAGCGCCTCGTCCTGGGCCTCGGCGTCCCCTTTGACTTCGATGCCGTGGCCGTCTGCGCACAGGATCATGGGGCGGCCCCGCCCGGGGTTTCACACCTGGATTTCAGGCATCGGATGTTTACGGCGGCGCTGGCGGACAATCCGGTTCCCGAGACCCTGCTTTACCGTTCCGATCAGGTGCCGGCGGAGATGAACCGGCTGTCGGCCATCGCCAATGATGCCAAGGCTCTGCCCACCGATCGGGTCTACCTGATGGACTCGGGTATGGCCGCTATCCTCGGTGCGTCCATGGACGTGCTGACCGCGGATCGAAGGAGAATCCTCGTGCTGGACATCGCCACCTCCCACACCGTGGGCGCGGCCGTGGAAGCGGGTGTGCTGTGCGGGTTTTTTGAGTATCACACCACGGACATCACCGCTGCGCGGCTGGACCGGTTGCTCACGGACCTGGCCGACGGCAAGCTCTCCCATCGTCGGGTCATAGATCAGGGCGGACACGGCGCCTACAACCGCCGTGCCTTCGGCTACGACGGCGTCGAGCTGATCCTGGCCACCGGCCCCCGGCGGCGACTGGCCCTGGAATCAAACCTGCCCATCATCTTCGGCGCTCCCTGGGGAGACAACATGATGACCGGAACGGTGGGCGTGATGGAGGCCGTGAGGCGGCGGGAAGGACTGCCGCCGATCAACTACCTGTAACGGACGTCTCAAAAGGAAAGCTGTTTCTGTGAAGTGAAAAACGATGTTGATTTTCGATCCGCCTGAGGAGCGCCCCCATGTCTGATGAAACACGCCACGCAGCTATCGATGCCCACATCCAGAACGATGCCTTTGCCCGGTTTCTGGGCGCCGCCGTGACGATCGTCGCGCCGGGGCACAGCCGGGTCGCGCTGACTGTCACCGAGCAGATGACCAATTTTCACGGAAGCACCCATGGCGGCCTGGTATTCGCCTTGGGGGACCTGGCTTTTGCCGCCGCCAGCAATTCCCGTGGGCAGGTGGCCGTTGCCCTGAATGTGAACATTTGTTTTCTCAACCCGTCGAAGGTGGGTGATCGCCTGGTGGCCGAAGCCACCGAGGTCAACCTCGGCGGAAGAACGGGATTATACGAAATCACGGTGGTCGAGGAAAAAACCAACACCCTGATTGCGCGCAGCCAGGACCTGGTGTATCGCAAGAAGGACTGGTTCGTTGCGCCGGAAGATTGAACCCGATGTCGTCGATGATCAGGGCGATGCGGGAAGGGTGGGTGACGGGAGAAAAAATTCCTGCTGACACCGGGATGCGGGAAGCGAACAAACCGCCCATGAGAAATGAGGCGCTTTTTTCCAGAAAGGTGCGTCGATCCATCCGTATGTTGCGCGTTTCTCCGGCCTGGAGCACGTCTCCATCGGTTTGAAAAACACGGAAATCTGCATTGCGAGATCCCCAATGCACCAAAGCGGTGACTGCGTGGTTTGCTCAGGCCACAAATCCGCCGTTGGCGCATATATTCTGGCCGGTGATCCAGCCGGCGTCTTCGACGACAAGCAGGGCCACGGCATTGGCGATATCGGCCGGCGTGCCGATGCGCCCCAGGGCCGCGGCCTGGGCGAAGCCTTCGATCTGCTCCCGGGTCTTGCCTTTTCTGAACAACGCCGTGTCGGTGGGTCCGGGTGAGACGGCATTGACCGTGATGCCTTTAGGGCCCAGTTCTTTGGCCAATGCCCGGGTAATCTGATCCACGGCGCCCTTCGTGGCCGCATAGGGGCCGTATTCGGCCATCAATACCCGGGTCACCGACGAGGAGATGTTGATGATGCGCCCGCCGTCGGCCATCCGCTTGGCGGCCATCTGGCAGGCAAAGAAAACCCCTTTGACATTGGCGGCAAAAATATCGTCGAATTCCGCCTCGCTCACCGAGGCAATCGGTTTGAACAGCCGGATCCCGGCGTTGTTGACGAGAATATCCACGCCACCGAAATCGTTGAGGGTCCGGTCAAAAAGCAGTTGTATGTCGCTGACCTGCCGCACGTCCGCTTGCACCGCAACGGCCTTTCCGCCGGCCTTTTCAATATCCGATACGGTCAAGGCCGCCGCTTTTTCATCGTTGACATAATTGACGGCCACGGATGCCTTCATGGCGCCCAGTTTCAGGGCGATGGCCCTGCCAATACCCCGTGATGCCCCGGTGACAATGGCGGTTTTTCCGTTCAGTTCCTCGGTCATGATGGTCTCCTGTCACCATGGGTTGGTCGACCATTATTCGATCGTTGGCCTTGGGATAGTCATTCATTAACCTGAAAAAGCCTATTCATGGGGACATAATAGACTGATTCCAAGCCGTATTCAAGCCCTACCTGCGCAGGCGCTGTCGTCGGCCGCGGCTTCCCATCTGGATGACATCTTGAGTGCGATGCGCGATCGGATGCACGTCCACCATCACCACACCGGCAGGACACATCGATACACCAGCCCTGTTTTTACTGGGCCCTGTCTCAACGCTTAGAAGGGGTTCAACCATCAGGCGTTGGCCTGGGCCACCTCCTCTTTGGAAAAGCTTTTGGGTACGCCTTCGTACGGGGTGCGTTTGTTGAATACGATCGTCTTGGGATCACGCATGGATCTGAGAATGTCGATGCTTTCCTTGTAGCCTTTGTTGATCCGACACAATTCCAGCGCCATGCCGACCACCTGGGCGACCGCCTGTACGAAATTGACGTCATTGAGTCCAAACTCCCAGGGCTGAGCCGTATAGACCCGCAGGCATCCGATGATGCGTTCACCGATGATGATCGGCACCGACAATATGGATGCGATGCCCTCTTTCAAGGCCGCTTCGGGGTATTGAAGCCGCGGATCGTCATTGACGTCATAAATGGCCACCGGCTGTCCATCTTCAATGGACGATGAAATCGATCGGATGGCGCTGACCGGTCCTTTGTCCAAGTATTCCCGGCTGAGTCCATAGCTGCCGGCAAGTGACAGCACCTTACTGTTTTTATCGAACAAAAACAGGGTGCAGCCCTTGACTTTCAATGCACTGGTGACGCCTTCCACCGATATCAGGACAATTTCTTCCGGGTCCCGGATCATCGAGATGGACCGGGTGATGCGGATCAGGCTTTCATAGGTGATGACAGGTTTTTCCATGGCGGCCTCCTTTGGTAAAAAGGGTTGATTCATGCCGGCCATCGATTTCAACCGTAGCGATAGAAAAAGCAACCAAGAGGGGTCGAGTGAATGTCTCCTAACATTGCGTGGTCGGGTCAACAAGTCAAAAGAGGCAAAACGTCGCTGAGAGGATTCGCTGGGCGCGCAGGCACGATGTGCTTTTAATCAGGTGCTGAC
>JAGTUY010000379.1 GCA_018224455.1 Desulfosarcina sp. | reverse complement strand
CAGGGCACGTTCACCAATGAAACAGGTACTGAAACCGGCATCACCGTCAACGGCCAGGTAGCCATGGTTTATGAAAATCGGTTCGTGGTCAATCACGTACCGCTCGAAGAGGGCCTGAACACCATTACGGCCACGGCCATGGATATCAACGGAACTACGCAAACAGCCGAGGCCACTATCAGGGCCGCCATCCCCGAGCACTATGTAAGGGTATCCGCCAACATCGAATCGGGCAGCGCCCCCCAAACGATGACCCTTAGCGCTACCGGCACATTCAGCATCCAGGACGCCGTGTTCTCCCACACCGGGATCAGCCCGGACGAGTTCGTGGAACTGGCGCCCGACGAATACCAGACCACGTTCACCCAAGAAGGCATCGCCTTTATTACCGTTGAAGCCACTCACGCGGCGACAATCTACCGGGACGCCATCGGCATCGTGATCGTGGACAGAAACGAGGTCGACGCCCTGCTCCGGCAAAAGTGGACGGGTATGAAAGCACACCTGGCGGCAAAGGACGTGACCCAGGCCGTGATGCAGTTCGACGAAGGCAAAAAAGGCTTGTACGAGGAGATTTTTTCGGCTCTATTGGATCGGCTGCCCCAGATAGCGGGCGACATGCAGGACATATCGCTGATCTCCATCGATGATCAATCGGCCAGGTACCGCATCCGGCGGGTTGAGACGCACAACACGGGGACCTATTCGGTGACTTACTATGTCTATTTCATCAAGGATGAAGCCGGCATCTGGAAGATCTATCGATTCTGATCGTATCGACCCATTATTGAAAGGCTGAACCCATGCAACCAACAGCTTACCCCCTCGATGTCAACGCACCGTACAAATGCTCTTTCCAGGCACGATGGTCCCGGCTGATTCCAAAAGCGCGATCGAAAATCGCTGCAGCAGGCAAGCTCACGATCTCATCCGCCCGGCTGTTGCTGATGGTCGTTCTTCTTCAGCTTTTCGGCGGATGCGTAAGCCTCGCCTACTACGAGGGGGACTATCACGGCAAGGTCATCGACGCCGACACGTTGCAGCCCATCGAGGGTGCGGTGGTGCTTGGAGTGTGGTGGCTGGAATATGGAACCGCCGGGGGGCCGGTGAACGAATACTATGATGCACGAGAGACAATGACCGATGAGAACGGTGAATTCACGATTAAGGGTATGGGCCCAAGAGCCATGACCCATCTTCAAAAAATGGACATCGTAATTATCAAGGTGGGTTATGGCCATTTAGATAGAAGTACTTGGGAAGAACTGAAAACTGATGAACGGATTCGATGGAAAGATGAAAAAGCCATAATACCTTTGAAGAAGCTACAAGTAGGACAAAGTAGAAGGAGATTTATACCTTATGTTGGAAGCGATGTTCCAATTAATAAGCAACGATTATTAAGAGAAGAAGTCAACAAACAAATCCATGGCACTAACTAATAGGTGTTTCAATGAATAGCATAATGAAGATATTTTTCTTTTGGTTAGTCACAATGCTCTTTTTTCCTTCAATCAATTACTCATGGGATGATAGTGATGTACATCCAATTCTGAGCAAAACAGCAATTTATAACGCCACATTAACGAACCAAATTTTCATAGATAATTTAGGTTATGACAATGGTATCGAAGAAGTAGTTGGAGGAAAAATAGTTTTTGAATGGATTATGCAAGGATCGGAAGACGAAGACAAATTCCCCCGCTTTCGCAACCACTTCCACAACCCCATCTATCCCATCGATTCATGGGGCCAGGCCGGTCTGGATGATTTCTGGTTCTCCGGCCAGTCGTCCGTCTATAGCGCTCAGCTAAATTGACACAGCTATGCTCAGCTAAACTGAGACACTGTTTTCAAGAATATCCTGCCGTTGAGATTGATTCAGAAAAGATTCAGGCTTTACAAAAAAAGAACCCCCGTTGTACTTTGTTTATCGCCAAATAAACGTAAGGACAACGAGGGTATGCCCAAATACATCAGCGACATAAGTGAGCACTTGGCTTTTTTGTAATACAGTTACAGCCTTGTTTTCAATTCATTTCTGACTGGTACCGCAAAAAAGAGATCTGCGGTATCGTTGCCGAGTATTATTGGACGATCCGCTCCATCCTCAAGCAACACCCCCACCTTAAAAGATATCTGACACGATGTAAGCATTGCGGGATTTTATTTTTCACGCATGCGCGTAATGCAGGGCGCATCGATCTTGGTTGCCCTTTCGGCTGCCGGGAGGCACACCGGCGGAAAAATTCAAACCAAAGAAGCACCGAATATTATCGGTCCAAAGAAGGCAAGGAAAAGAAAAAGCGTTTGAATGCCGTGCGCAGCCGACAAAACGATTTGTCGGAACCAGGCCCTGAAGAAAAGGAGGACGGATGTACGGTTGACGGTGCAATAGTGGGTCACATCCAGCTGGTTTGTAGTCTGATAGAGGGCCGTTGGGTTGGTTTATCAGAGGTTTTGGCCATGCTGGATACGATATTGAGACAACACAGCATCGACTGTTGCATAAAATTGCCCTACGGTGTGCCGAGTCTTCAGGAAAAACCACCATAAAGGACGACAAATGGTCCAACAAGTGGAGATAAACAGTTTGGACTTGCGTTACCAGGGCTGCCGAATGCGGAGCCCTGGCGCCGAGAAGGCCATGCTGTTGTCGATTTTGGAAAAAGGCATCCGCGATCCGCTTTGTGGCATTGATAACGAGCAGGGTCGAATATTGCTCGACGGCTTCAAACGCTATCGATGCGCCCAAAAGCTGGGGGTTGGCATCGTGCCTTACCGTTCGTTAGGCTGTGATAAGGTCAACGGCATTGTCGAACTGATCCGTATGTCCAATGCGACAAGCCTGGGCATCCTGGAGCAGGCCAAACTGATGGACGAACTGAAAAGCGTTCACCACATGTCGGTATCTGAGATTGCAGGTCTTGTGGACAAAAGCAAAGGGTGGGTGGGCATGCGCGTTGGCCTCATCGGCCAGATGAGCCCATTGGTAATGGGCAAGATATTTGACGGGAAATTTCCTGTCTACGCCTACATGTACACCCTTCGTCCGTTCATACGTATGAACGGTGTGAACAAAAAAGAGGTCGACGAATTTGTCGGAGCGGTGGCCGGTAAACAATTAAGCATCCGGGACATAGAGATTTTGGCCCATGGTTACTTTAAAGGCGGTGATGAGCTGCGACGGCAGATTAAAGACGGCGATATCTTATGGGCACTGAGCCGGTTGAAACAGACATCGTCCAATACCGGCGATTGCACCGAGTTGGAAAGGCAGATGCTCAAAGATCTTGAGGTCACGCAAAAATACATGCAACGGGTCAGATGCAAAACTCAGGATAAACGATTGACCACGAGCGGTTTTTTTGCTCAGGCCAACCTTTTAACCGGCGGCATTTTGAGACAATTGGCCCCATTTACCCAGGCGATACGGCAATTTCATGATCGAACCGGACAAGCGTAAAGCAATTTATCTTCTGCATCGACAGGGCATGGGGATCCGGGAGCTTGCCCGGCGCATGAACCTCAGCACCAATACGGTCCGCACCATCATCGGTCAGGACGGCGAGCTGCCGCAGACCACCCGTAGCGATAAAATCGACATCGACACGGAACTGGTCAGTCGGGTTTATCTAAAGTGCAACGGCCGTGTTCAACGCACCCACGAGATCCTCAGTGAAGCGCACGGCATCGATATCGGCTATTCGACATTGAGTCGGATCATCCGGGAGCTTGGCTTTGGGAAAAGACGGAAAAAACGCTGTGGCCAGGAGCCTGACCAGCCTGGTGCCGAGATGCAGCACGACACCTCCCCGTATCGGGTCAAATTTGCCAACACGCCGGTTCTGGTACAGGGCAGCCTTTTGTATTTTCGTTACTGCAAGCTCAAATACTTGAAATTCTATCGGGCGTTTGACCGGTTTGCGATGAAGTGTTTTCTTCATGAAGCGCTGACCTTTTGGCAATATGCGGCAGCCGAGTGCATCATTGACAACACGAATTTGGCCCGTCTTTACGGCACGGGCAAAACCGCGGTGATACACCCTGAAATGATTCAATTTGCCAAGCAATACTTCTTTGAATTTATCTGCCATGAGAAAGGGCACGCGAACCGGAAAGCCGGCAATGAACGCGGGTTTTATACGGTTGAGACCAATTTTTTTCCTGGCCGCGAGTTTGCCGATCTTGAAGATATGAACCGCCAGGCGTTTGAATGGGCAACGGTCCGGATGGCCAACAGGCCCACCACCAAGACCCGTTTGATCCCCGCCCGGGTGTTTGCGTATGAAAAACCGTATCTGAAAAAGCTGCCCGCCTATGTCCCGGCCCCCTACCTTGTGCTTCAACGGGGCACCGACCAGTACGGGTACGCAGCCGTTGATGGCAATTATTACTGGATACCCGGCACCAAACGCCACGATGTGAAGGTGCTGCAATATGCCCGGCATCTGATGATTTACCGCAACCGCAAGCTGCTGGGTCGCTACCGGATACCGAAAGATGGCGTTAAAAATAAGCGCATCCCCCCTGAAGGCCAACAAATACAATCGCACATGCCCAAAAACCGCAAAAGACCCACGACCAAGCAAGAGGAGATCTTACGCAAGGCAGCCAAAGAAATCGATGCGTATCTTACCTTTGCCATCCAAAACGGCGTCAAACAAAAACACCGGTTCATCCGCGCATTGTATGGGTTGTATCGAAAAATGGCCCTTGAGGTGTTTACCAAAACCGTTCGCCGTTCGTTAAAATACCGGATCACGGACATCAAAACCGTCGAACGCATCGCCACGCTGCAGTTGACGGCCGCAAACATCCAATTGCCGCTACCGCCGATCGACCGGCAGTTGGAAAAAAGAGATGCCTAC
This sequence comes from Desulfosarcina sp., assembly GCA_018224455.1. Lineage (GTDB taxonomy): Bacteria > Desulfobacterota > Desulfobacteria > Desulfobacterales > Desulfosarcinaceae > Desulfosarcina. The sequence continues at coordinate 1,657 of JAGTUY010000379.1, read as the reverse complement.
GTCGAAGGCTATTTTGCCGATGATGTCGATCTGAACGTGTATGACAACACCACAGAGGACGACGATGGATGACAAACGGGAACAAATGCTCAAGTATATCCGGCTCGGCGGGCTTCTGGCCAACTGGGACCGGTATCTTTCCATCGCCCAAAAGGGCAATTACTCCCATGCGCGGCTGCTCGAATACGTCGTCGAGCAGGAGTACAAAATCAAAAGGGAAAACGCCCGAAAGATGCGGCTGGCCCGTGCCAGGATACCGGAAAAGTTCGTGATCGAGACCTTTCCTTTTGACCGCCAGCCGAAGCTGAACAAAAAGAAAATCGTGAACCTGTATGACCGGTTCGATTACATGGAAAAATGCCGCAACGTGATCTTCATGGGGCCAACCGGTACCGGAAAAACGGGTCTTGCCACCGCTTTTCTCACCCACGCCATCGATTGCGGATACAACGGCCGGTTTGTCGCGTTTGCCGAGTTGGTCGAACTGCTTTACCAGTCGGTGGCCGACCACACGGAAGCCCGTGTCATCAAATCGTTTGCCGCTGCCGATTGCCTTGTCATCGACGAGCTGGGTTATGTGGAGGTCGAGCCAGTGCAGGTCGGACTGTTTTTTACCCTGATGAACAAGCGGCATAAGAAAAAGACCACGCTGATCACCTCCAACCTCGGGTTCTCTCAATGGTCGTCTTTTTTGAAAAACGACCACCTGACCGCCGCTCTGATCGACCGGTTGACCGAAAACAGTCATGTGATCAACATGAAAAACTGCGTCAGTTTACGTCCCAAGCTCGATCCGGTCACGTAACATGACGGGTCACTGTTTTTCTAAAAGCGCGCTTTATACCCTGCGCAATGAGATCGATGTGCAGATGCTGATCGAAAAAACGTTGCGTATCCCATGTCGGGTGACCCAAGGCTGCTTTCGTTTTATGTGCCCCTTGTGCCAAGGGTTTAACACCGCCGTGAATCCAAAGACCAATCTGGCCAGATGTTTTGCCTGCGAAAAGAATTTTAACACCATCGATCTGGTGATGCTGATCCGACAAACCGATTTTGTCCATAGCGCAAAGTTTTTGCAATCGGTCCTTCAAAAAGACGTCTCACGTCCTAAACCAGGTATTCACCAGGTCGTATCCGGCAACAATCCCAAAAGTGATTGTCGTCCTAAAGACAAACCGCTTTCAGGAAAACCTGACAAAGGACCGTGCCACATCGCAAAGATTCTTGGCGACGTCCTTTCTTCAGACGATGGCCGGCCAGAAAAAAAACCAATCGTAGTTTTGGAAAAAGCCAATGAAGATCGAATCGCAAAGCTGGAGATGCAGTTGGACCAGCTGGGCCGTCAAATCCAAAAACTCACCCGAACGATTACCGCCATACGCCCTTCCAAATAATCCATTCTTGTTGAAGCTCTGTCCGCGACAATCTACTTTTTGACCACACTTTCATCGAGCTGTCGATATGCTTTTTCTTGCAGCGGGATAAGCGGCAGGCGGGGTAGTCTTTTATTCTGTTGGGCGGGGTAGCGGGGTTGGATCGATCTCATCTGTTGGTTGACGTGCGAACCAACGTCTCAGTTTATCTGAAAAAAAGCGTATCAATTTATCTGAGCGCTGTAGAATAAATATCATTTCATGCTCGCGTCCGCTTTTTGGCT
>JAGTUY010000378.1 GCA_018224455.1 Desulfosarcina sp. | reverse complement strand
TTTGGAAAAAGACCTCCGCTTCGTAGGCACCGTCGATAAGCTCGGATTTTTTCCATTTGCCGCCGTAAAGATCCCAGATCTCCTGGTCGCTCTTCTGGTCCAGGATGACATCGGCCATGGTCGGGCGCTCGCTGTCCCAGAAGGGTGCCCACTGGCGGTTGGTGCCGACCATCTGGGATGCCGGAAAGCCGGTCAACTGCTCCAGGGCCCGATTCCAGTAGGTAATCACATGTTCTTCATTGAGAACGAAAGTGGGGATGGTACTGCCCTGAACGATCTGGGAGAGCATCCGGCGGCTTTCTTCAAGCTCACGGTTGTGACGGGTTCGCTGAGCCTCGGACTCCTTTCTCTCCGTGATGTCCCAGAAGGTTTCGATGGCACCGATGACGCTGCCGTCGGCGGCCCGGATGGGTGCGGCAGTGAAAAAAAGCCATTTGCCCCCCTGGCCCAATTTTGGGAAAAAGACCTCCGCTTCGTAGGCACCCTCGACCAATTCCGATTTTTTCCACTTGTCGCCGTAAAACTCCCAAATTTCCCGCTCGCTGCGCTGATCCAGGATAACGTCGGCCATGGTGGACCGTTCTTTGTCCCAAAAAGGCGCCCACTGGTGGCGGGTGCCCACCATCTTCGCAGAAGAATAGCCGCTTAACCGTTCCAGGGCGCGGTTCCAGTGGGTGACCACATGATCTTGGTTCAGGACAAATGTCGGGACGGTGCTGCCCTGGATGATCTGGGCAAGCCGGTTTTCACTCTCTTCGATTCGGATGATATCCCGGCGGTGCTGGGCGTCGACCCGCTTTTTCTCCGTGGTGTCCCACAAGGTTTCGATGGCACCCATCAAGGTGCCGTCCGAGGCCTTGATCGGGGCGGCGGTGAAGATGAGCCAACGACCGTTTTCGCCCAGCTGTTCGAAAAACTCCTCGGCTTCATAAGCCCCTTCGACCAGGGCGGACGGTCGCCATTTGGCTCCGTAATATTGGCTGATTTCACCGGATTCCAATTGGTCGAGGATCACGTCCGCCATGATGGGGCGCGGTTTTTTGCGAAATGGTTTCCAGTGGTGGTTGGTACCCACGATTTCATTGGCGGCAAAACCGGTCAGCTTTTCCAGGGCCCGGTTCCAGTGGGTCACGATGTGGTTTCGATTGATCACAAAGGTCGGGGTGGTGCTGCCCTGAATGATCTGATGCAGCGCCTGCTCTTTTTCCTCCAGCTCCTTGACATGCCGCCGGCATTCATTGTCTGTCCGTTTGTTCTCCGTGGTGTCCCAAAGTGTCTCGATAGCCCCCACCACGGTGCCGTCCGGTGTTTTTAGCGGTGTAGCGCTAAACCAGCACCACCGGCCCCCTTTTCCCAGCTTGGGAAAATAAACTTCAGCCTCGTAGGCCTCTTCGATGAGCTTGGATTGTCGCCAGCGTTCGCCGTATAGCTCGTGGAGTTCCCGTTCCCCGTGCGGCTCCATGATCACGTCGGCCATGCAGGGCCGTTCACTTTCATAAAAGGGCTCCCACTGGTGACGGGTGCCGATCATCCTGGCGGCTGGAAAGCCGGTCAGTTTTTCCAGGGCGTGATTCCAGTGGGTGATCACATGGTCCCGGTCGAGCACGAAGGTGGGGATGGTGCTGCCCTGAATGATCTGCGACAGGGTTCGCTCGCTCGCTTCGATGCGGCGGGTGTAGTTGCGCCGCTCAACCTCAGCCCGCCGGTTTTCGGTATTGTCCCACAGGGTTTCGATGGCGCCGATGATCGTGCCGTCGGAGGCCTTGATCGGAGCGGCGGTAAAAAAGAGCCAGCAGCCGCCGTCGCCCAGGTGCTCGAAGTATTCTTCCGCCTCGAAGCCGCCTTCCACCAGCGTGGAGGGTCGCCAGTGGGATCCGTAGTAGTGGTTGATTTCACCCGTTTCCAATTGATCGAGAATCACGTCGGCCATGATCGGCCGTTCCTGCTTGCGGAAGGGCTTCCAGTGATTCCGGGTCCCCACCATGGTCTCAGCGCTGTGGCCGGTGAGTACCTCCAGGGCATGGTTCCAGTGGGTGACCACGTGATCACGGTTGATGACGAAAGTGGGAATCGTGCTGCCCTGGATGATCTGGGAAAGCGATTTTTCTTTTTCGTAGAGTTCGGTTTCGATCTGCTTGAAACGGCGGTTGCGCTGCATCACGATATCCGCTGTTTTGCGAAAGCATTGGTGAATTCTCGTCTCGACGGTCTCGGTGGTGACCGTGTCGACGCTCAGGGCGTCCAAGGCCTCCTGCCGGATAATTTCCAGCTGCAGCAGGTCCCAAAGAAAACGTGAATCCTGATGGTCGATCAACGCCACCGCCGCCGGTTTGACGCGCGCGATGGTGCGTGCCAGGTCAAGATCCCAGGTGACCTCGATGATGGTTTCCAGACCCTCCAGGCGACAGAGCTCGCGATAGTCGCTGCAGGTATGGATCCCCATGGCGCGGGCATAAACCATGCCCATCGCCTTGTCGTTGAGGTCGGCGACACCCAGGACAGTGGGGTGCCTGCCTTTGAAATGGTCGCCGAACAGGTGCCGCAGCAGCTTGTCGCAGAACCTGCCCCCGCCGACAATGGCAATTTTTGCATTTTCGATGGACTGGATCATAAAACCTTTGGCGGTGCCAGAATGGGTTGTTTGCGTTACGGAATCAGCAGCACCGGCAGCTCGCTCAGTTCGGCGATCTGGTGGGAAACGCCTCCCAGCCAGTATTCACGAAACCAATCTTTTCCGGTTCGTCCCATAACAATCATGGTGGCCTTGTAATCCCTGCTCATCTTGATGATTTCTTCCACCGTACGGCCCATCGCCAGATGGGATTCACTCTCGATGCCCGCATGGTCAATCTGCCGGCAAAAGGATTGCAGCCGTTTTTCGCTTTCATCTTCCAGGCGTTTGAGGGCGACCTGTTCCAGATTTTTGGTCCGACGGGCGCCCAGCACGTGAGTGACGATTATTTTTTCTGCCAACCCTTTCAAGGAGAGGCAAACCTCGAGGGCGCGCCGGGAGGGTTCCGACCAGTCCGAGGCTATCAGCGGCCGTTTCCAGATCTTTGCGTTGGTGCGCATCAGGGACTCGCCCTGCCATTCATACTGCACCATGTATTTGCTCATGAGCACGGGAACTTCGCTGCGGCGCAGGATGTCCAGGACATGGGTGCCCACATACACTTTTTCCATGGCCGTGCGTTTCTTGCGGCCCACCACGATCAGGTCGGCCTTTTCCGCTTTGGCCATGTCAAGGATCGCGGCGTTGGTCGCCCCCACGTCGATCCGCTGGTGAAATTCAAGCTGCGGGTCGTCGATGGTCTGGATCCAGTCATCGAAGGTCAAACGGGCTTTCTCGCGCAGGCGCTTCTCTTCTTCCTTCAATATGCCGCCATAGGGCACGAAGGCCACATCCTCCCGCGGGATCACGTAGGCCAGAACCACCTTTTTGAGTCCGGCGGCCTTCAGTTCGAGGAGGCTTTTCAGCGAATTGAAGGCCAACTCCCGAAAACGCGTATGAAAGAGCAGGGTTTCGAAAGTCATCGGTCGTTCTCCCGTTGCTAAAAGAAAATGAAGCTTACCACCACAAATACCGGCAGCAGAAAAACCAACGAGTATTTAAGGATATACCCGAAAAAGCTGGGCATGGGCGTCCCGGCCTCTTCGGATATGGAGCGGACCATGAAGTTGGGCGCGTTGCCGATGTAGCTGCAGGCCCCGAAAAAAACGGCCCCGGCGGAGATGGCTTTCAAATAGAGGGCCTTGTCCGTCATCAGCAACGGAACCGCCTGGGCTTCGGCCATTCCCGGATAATGGCTGCCCAGGGCCGTGTTGAAAAAGGTCAGATAGGTGGGCGCATTGTCCAGAAAACCGGACAAGACGCCGGTGACCCAGAAATAGTGCACCGGTTCCTTCACGGCATTGATCAGAAAGGCCAGCTGGCCGTCGGCCCCGGCCTTTAGAATCAGCAGACAGGGGATCATGGTGATAAAGATGCCCACGAACAGGTAGGCCACCTCGATAATCGGAAACCAGGTAAAGTCATTGTCTTCGCGTATTTCCAGGGCGGTGGTGGCCATGGAGAGAATTCCCATAATGATCAGCAGGCCGTCCCTGACCCAGTCCTGGATGCCCCGATGAACACCCAGCAGATTGACGTGGCCCCAGTCGACCATGCCGCTCATCAGCACGGCGCCGATGATGCCGGCCAGAAAGATGAAATTGTGAATCCCAACCAGTTTCAACGGTGTTTTCTCGGCTTCGTCTGCCGGGACGCGCCCGGTTTCCTTGCGGTAATGGTAAAGATCCAGAAAAAACTAGGCCACCAGCAGCAATCCGGCGGCGGTCGCCATGTGGGGCAT
>JAGTUY010000377.1 GCA_018224455.1 Desulfosarcina sp. | reverse complement strand
TACTCGCTGCCGATGAGATGAACGTTTGCGGCCTTGACCATGGCGTCTGCCGCCTCGATGGCGCCGACCAGACCCTTGCTTTCAACCATCCCCAGAGCAATCATTTGAATGTCAACCATCGTGAGCTTCTCCTTTTGTTTAGTGGCTTTGGTTATATTTTTTTTGATCATGTCTCCTCGCCCTGCCGGACCAATTCCTCAATCACCGCCCGGACAATGGCCTTTAACTCAGCCGCATCCAGGTCCTTGGCCGCGGGCTGAACCACCGCTGCGCCGACCATTGCCTGGGCCGGGGGGGATTTGATCGGATAAGCCAGCCGTTTGATGTTGAGCAGGTGGGTGGTGGTAATGTTATCGCCGCTGATGGCGCCGCCGATTCCTCCCGACCCCAGGGTCAAGGCAGGCATGAGTCCGGTGGTCATTCCCACCGATCCCAGGGTTCCCATGGTGTTCACCAGCAGGCGAAACACCGGTTTCTTAAGACCGAATTCCATGATCACACCTTCATCGGCGGCATGGATCACCAGGCTGTGCCCCCGCCCACCGAAGCGGATCATCTCGATGCAGCGTTCACAGCCCGCCTGCCAGTCATCGACCTCGTACCAGCCGAGCACCGTGGTCAGTTTTTCACCGGAGAGCGGTTCGTCCCTGCCCACCCGGTTTAACGGGGCGACCAGGATGCGGGCGCCTTCGGGGATACGGATGTCGGCCATGCGGGCAAGGGTTTGCGGTGTCTGGCCGACGCTTTTAGGATTGATGGCGCCGTTGGCAAAAAAAAGCACCCGGCTCAAGGCCGCCGCCTGGGCTGCATTGACGAAATAGGCGCCCAGCCGCTCCATTTCGGCGCGCAGGGCGGCCGCAATGGGCCGGTCGGCCACCACGGCCTGCTCTGTAGCGCAGATCACCGAATTGTCAAAGGATTTGCTGGAAACGATCAGGGTAGCCGCTGATTTGATGTCGGCGCTGCGATCGACGTAGCAGGGGACGTTGCCGGGGCCGACGCCGTAGGCCGGCTTGCCCATACTGTGAGCCGCCCGAACCATGTCCGAACCGCCCGTGGCCAGAACCACGGCGGTTTTTTCGTGCCGCATCAGTTCCTGGGTGCCCGGCAGGGAAATGCTGGACATGCAACCGACTAAACCGGCGGGCATGCCGGCCGCCTCGCCGGCGTCCGCCATCACTCGTGCGGCCTCCAGGCAACAGCGCCAGGATGATGGATGCGGCGCATTGACAATGCCGTTGCGGGCCTTGATCGCAATCAGGGTGTTGTGAATGAGGGTGGACGTGGGATTGGTGCTGGGGCTCAGCGCCGCCACCACCCCCATGGGCCAGCCGATTTCTACGACGCCTGTGGCCTTGTCATCGCGGATCACACCGACGGTTTTGACGGCTTTGATGGATTCCCACACGCCCCGGCTGGCCAATTGATTTTTCAGCGTCTTGTGCTGGGGGACACCGAAGCTGGTCTCTTCGGTCGCCATGCGCCCCAGCCGCTCCGCCGCCTGATAGGCCGCATCGGCCATGGCCTTGCAGATTCGATCGACCTGTTCCTGGCTGAAATCAAGAAATTTTTCCTGCGCCGTGAAACAGCTTTCGATCAACCGGCGCGCTTCCTGGATCGATCTCAGGTCTTTATCGAAATCTTGAGTCATGCCATCCCCTAACCCGGATGAACCGGAAAGAACAAATTGCAAGCACCAAATTTCAAATAAATTCCAAATTACAACAGACAAATCTCAAATAATGGTAAAATCAAACAGTGAATTGTTCTTTTGATTCTTCCGATATTGACGATTGGAATTTCCTCATCTATAGATCATTGGCTTTGGAACTTAGTCATTGTGATTTTTCTACCCGTTGGCTTTTTTTCCTACATAAAAAACACAAACTCCAGGATTAAGATACTAAAGGTTGATTGGCCTGTTGGCGACGTCGATCACCGCCTCGCTAAATGCCTCACAGGCGGCTTTGCAGGCGCTCTGGCTGCCGGTCAGCAATCCACCGGAAAAGTTGGTTTCCGATGGTGGCTCGAACCAGACTTTTATTTCCACATCGGCGGCTTTCAGGGCCGCGTCGAGGCCGACGGTGGCTTCCAGGGGGCAGGCGATCAGGTAGCTCAATGATTCTCCCATGGGCACATCGGCCAACTGGGACAGGTAGGAGCCGGTGCGGGAGATCGTGTGGGCGAAAAACGCATTGGATCCGGTTTCATCGGCAGCGTGAAACCAGGCTTTGTTTTCCGCGTAGGTCTGCGTTGCGCTCAATGCCGCGCGCACCTCGGCCGGATCCGGGCCGGCGAAAATGGCGATGATTTCGCCGGACAGCGGCCCGGAGGCATGGGCGGCGCCGGCGTAGAACGATTTCGCATACACGACTTCCACGTCTGCCATTTTGGTGCCTTCATCGATGGAAACATACAGCGCGTCGTCGATGGTGCAGGTGATCAACCCCAAACTGCGCTGGTCCGAGCGCAGTTTCAATTTCTGCGCAAAACCGCGGTCAACGTTGGGGATAATCCTGACCGACAATATCTGCGGTTTAATGGGGTCCAGTATGGCCATGATCTATCCCAGTTTGAGTTCAACCCCGCTGGCCCTATCCCTGATCATCTTCTGGATCAGCTGGACGGCATGGGCGCCGGCCTCCAGGGGGTTGAGTCCGCCTTCATAGATGTTGCATATCGCGTCCCGATTGGCGTCGGTCGAATCCGGCCGGGGACGGTAGCCCAGATAGATACTCATGCTTTGGGCCCGGGCAAGGCCTGGTCGTTCACCGATCAGGATGGCGCAAACCTTGGCGTCGACAATGCCGTTGACATCGTTGAGCAATCCGACGCGTGCGTTTTTAACAAAAAAGGGTGTGCCCATGGAGAGCCCGGCACTGTTCAAGCCCTGTTGAAGCACGGGCATGATCTGCCGCAGGTTATGGTCGATGGCTGCGCCGCTGAGTCCATCACCGACAAAGATCTGCGCATCGGGATTTTTGGTGCAGCGATCGCGTAGAATTGCCTTGGCCGCCTCGGTCAGCTTGCGCCCCAGGTCCGGACGCTTCAGATAGGTCTGCCGGTCCGCAGCCTGGCTTTCGACGGAAAAGAGTCCCAGTTCCTCCAACAGATCAGCGTCGACCGCGTGCATCAAGGCGTCCTGGGTGACGCCATGGTCAGCCAGAAAAAGCAGATTGGCCGCCGTTCGCGGTCGCGGCCCGCTCCGGCCCACGCCGATGCGGGCGGGCGTGGCTGCCATCAGGGCGCGCAGGCCATCCGGGTTGATCGGCCGATCGATTCCGGGCCGCTGGCGGGCCTCCGGCAGGGTGGGGTCATCCAGATCGATCTGCGGTCCATCCGGGTCTGTCGCCCCGGCGGTTCGATCGGCTTCGGGGGCAGCCTGAGCGGTACCCACCGTTGTCCCTTCAGCCGCTTGAAGTTCGGCCAACACGGTTTCTACGATGGCTTGAATGTCCAGATCCTGCATGGCTGATATCCCAATCCCGGATAAACCGGATGTTGGCTATTGTGATTTAGGTGTAAATTATCGGCTCAGGAAAAACGACGGATCACCGGCCTTGTCGGTAAGCCGGCCGTTTTTAATCAGGCCCAGGTCTTCCATCCAGGCTTCAAACTCCGGCAAGGGATGCAACCCCAATGTCTGCCGCAGCGAGGGGGCGTCGTGAAAGCTGGTGCACTGGTAGGCCAGCATGGCATCGTCGCCCATGGGCACCCCCATGAAATAGTTGCAGCCGGCCGCGGTCAGCAGCACCGCCAGATTTTCAATGTCGTTCTGGGTCGCACGGGCGTGGTTGGTATAGCAGGCGTCGCAGCCCATGGGGATGCCGGTCAGCTTACCCATAAAGTGATCCTCCAGACCGGCCCGGGTGATCTGGATGGCGTCGTACAGGTATTCCGGGCCGATGAACCCCACCACGGTGTTGACCTGATAGGGCTTCCAGCGTTTGGCCAATCCGTATATCCGGGCTTCCAGGGTGAGCTGATCCCAGCCGTTGTGGGCGTCGGCCGAAAGCGCGGAGCCCTGGCCCGACTCGAAGTACATGTAGTTGGGGCCCGTTGGCCAGCAGTATTTTTGGGCCAGCTCATAGGCCTCGTCCATCATGCCCACATCGATGCCGAAGCTTTGGTTGCCCAACTGCGAACCGGACAGACTCTGAAACACCAGGCCGACCGGCGCCCCCTTTTTCATGGCCTGCATCTGGGTGGTGACGTGGGAGAGCAGGCAGTTCTGGGTGGGGATCTGCCAGGTCTGGATGATGTCGTAGGTCATGTCGAGCAGTCGCGCCACACTGCTTAGGCTGTCATCCACCGGGTTGATGCCGATGACGCTGTCACCGGAACCGTAGGAAAGGCCTTCGTAAATGGCCGCACGAATACCTTCGGGGCTGTCTATGGGGTGGTTGGGCTGACAGCGGCTGGCCAGGGTTCCGGGAAGCCCGGCGGTGTTGACACAGTGGGAGGTGACGCGGATCTTTTTGGCGGCGTAAATCAGGTCGAGATTGGACATGAGCTTGGTCACCGCCGCCACCATTTCACCGGTCAGGGCATTGCTCACCCGGCGGATCATGTCCGCCGTGGTCTGGTCTGCAAGCAGCCACTCTCTGAAATCGCCGACCGTCCAGCCCTTGATTTCGTTGTAAATCGTTTCGTTGACGGCGTCGTCGATCACCCGCGTGACGTCGTCCTGGTCGTACGGCACCGCCGGGTTGGCCCGCAGCGTCTCCAGGGTGACCTCGGCCAGCACGTACTTGGCGGCCACCCGTTCGGCAATCGATGCGGCTGCCAGACCGGCCAGTTCATCACCGGATTTCGGTTCGTTGGCCTTACCCATCAGTTCGCGAACACTTTTAAATTCGAAGGTCTCGCCAAATAGTTTGGTCCGCAGCAGCATGAACGCGTTTCCTCGCTGGTGAACGGATTGGTTGTCGGGGACCACGCATGACGCATCCCCCCAACCGCTTAATGGTAAAAGATCAGCGTCTTGACACTCAAGGGCACGGCACGGCCGTCCAGTACCGGGCGCCCGATGTCGATATAATCGCCTTCCCTGAGACCCACCTGGTCGATGACGAGCAACGGACGATCCGGTATCAGATTCTTCAAGGTCTGACCCAGAACGCGGGCATAGTCGTGCTCGATGATGATGATCAGCGGCTGGCCGGTTGCCAGACGGGTCGTCGTGAAATCCGCCAGCCCCCCGGCCAACGCAGTCAAACACGCAAAATCGAGATTCCAGGACAACTCCAGGGCGATGGCAAACTGCGTGCCGGTCGGCTCGACGTCCCATCGGACCACCGCAGCGCGGACCGCCGCCGACACCTCTTGACGAGACGGCGGGATCTGCGGCCATTGCGGGTGAACCACAGGTACATTCCTGATGGGCAGAATTTCATCTTCGGCCCAGATGGTGCTGCCGCTCAGGGTGACGGTCTGGGAACTGGCTCCCATCACCGTGGCCTGAAGGGTTTCAGGGGGTCGGCGAATGTCGTAGGTTTGCAGATCGGCGTGCAGGCGGATCGATTCCGCCAGCAGTGGCCCGACATCCCCATGCACGGTCACATCGTCGAGAGAATCGATTGCAATCGGCGCATAGATATAGTGCCCGATGCCACCTGAAAAAAACACGGTGGTGTTTTTTCCCGATTCCGGTGACGGATCGGTCAGCATCAATTGCCGGGCCAGCGGGCTGCATCGCCCTTCGATCAATTCGACGGTCAGGTCGGCCATACAATCCGTAAACTCCCGCAATTTTTTCAGGTCGGGTTTGAATCCAATCGAAAACGGAAGCCCCAGATTATCGATCATGATCCTGGCCGGTTCGGCGATGTGGCGGATCCCACCGCTGGACGGGTCTATTTCCAGAATGCGCCCGCCATAGTTCATTGCCGCGGCGGCAATCATCCGGCCCTGGCGAAAAATGGCGCTGTTGGCGGACCCACCACCGATATCCACGTTGGTGACGGTGGTGAAGTGTTCCCGGGAGAAGGTCTCGGCGCCGGAGCCCTTTCCGGAGATCATCGATTCCAGATGCGGTCCGGCAACGGTGACCACAAAGTCTCCGGCCAGCGCTGAGAGTGCGTCCAGGATCACATCGGCGTTGCGCTTTTTGGCGGTTTCGCCGGTAATGATCACCGCCCCGGTTTCGACCTGTTCCGGTGAAATGCCGGCCAGCCGATATTCATGGCGCAGAATCTGTTTGAGACCGGAGGCGTCGATGACATCCGGTCCGGCCAGGGGGGTCAAATGCATCCCACTGCGGTATACAACCTCCTTGTCGACGATGCCGGTCATGCGCGACAGGTTTATCGGCGACCGGGCCAGCGGCGTCGAACCGCCCGTGGTTCCCCCGGCCAGGGTCAACCTGGAAAAGACAACCTGTGTGGTCGTGGTGCCCACGTCAATTCCCACGCTGAGCATTTGGCGATTGTCTTTGCTCATATTACCGACCCTTGCGAAATGTCACCTTTCCGTTCGACTGCAAGGTGTCGACGATGGCCATGATGACATTGTCTACCGGCCGATCCAGAGTGATATCCGTCTGGCGGGCCCCGGACCCCTGAGCGACCAGCACCAGGTCTCCTTCCCCGGCGTCCACCGCGTCAACGGCAACCATGGGTTGGCCCACCGTTTTGCCGGCCACGTCCGTTTCCTGCACAATCAGAAGCTTGCTGCCGACCAGCGATTCGTGCTTCATGGTTGCGACGACCAGTCCTGTTACCCGAGCGATGAGCATAGCATGAATCCTTTATTATTTTCCAAAATATAAATCAGGCAGCCACAGGGCGATCTGGGGGAAGATGATCACAATGGCCAAACCGAGAATCATTACCAGTACAAAGGGTACGATCGAGTTGTAGATATCCATCAGGGTGACCTCCGGCGGCGCCATGGCCTTCATCAGAAACAGGTTGTAGCCGAAGGGCGGCGTCATGTAGGCAATCTGGCAGGTGATCGTATAGAGAACGCCATACCAGATGGGATCGAAACCCAGATTGATCACCAGGGGCACATAAAGAGGGGCGACGATGATGAGCATGGCCGTGTCGTCCAGAAACATGCCCATCAGGATGTAGGAGAGCTGCATCATCACCAGCACGCCCCACGGGCTGAGTCCCCACCGGTCCAGAAACAGAGACTTGATCGCATGCACGGCACCCAGGCCATCAAAGACGGCGCCGAAACAGAGCGCCGCCAGGATCACCCACATGAACATGCAGCTGACGCTCAGCGTATTGCGCAGCGTGTTCTCCAGTACCTCGCGGTTGAAACGGCCCCTGACCACGGCGGCAAGTGTCGTTGCGGCCGCTCCCGCCGCTGAACATTCGACGAGGCTGGTGATGCCCAGGAGGAAGAGCCCCGTCATGGAAAAAATAATCACCAGCGGGATGATCCCAGCCCTGAGCAGGCGAAACTTCTCCCCCCAGCTGATCAGCCGCCGTTCTTCCAGAGGCAGTGCCGGCCCCAGCTGCGGGCTCATTTTGCATCGAATGGTGATGTAGGCGATAAACAAGGCTGCCAGGAGGAGGCCGGGAAAAACACCGGCCAGCCACAGACGGCCCACATTCTGTCTGGCGATCATTCCGTAAAGCACCAGGACGACGCTGGGTGGGACCATGATGCCCAGCGAGCTCCCCGCCTGGATGACACCGGTGATCATGACCTTGTCATATTTGCGTTTGAGCATTTCCGGCATGGCGATACTCGCGCCGATGGCCATGCCGGCGACACTCAGCCCGTTCATGGCCGCCACGGCGGTCATCAGGCCGATCGTTCCGATGGCCAGCCCCCCGTTGAGGGGGCCCATCCAGACATGAAACATGCGGTAGAGGTCGCTGGCGATGCCTGACTCTGAAAACATGTAGCCCATATAGATGAACAGTGGCAGCGTGAGCAGCGGATACCAGTTCAACAGAACGAAGCTCGCATTGAAGGGCATCTCTATGCCGCCATCTCCCCACAGGAGCAGGGCGAACAAGGCGGCGACACCCCCGATGGCCGCGAAGACGCGTTGTCCGGTGAGCAGCATGAGCAGCATGGAGGTGAATATCAGCAGGGCGATCAGTTCATGGCCCATTATATCGACTCCCCTCTGGCCGTTGCCAGGTCTTTGAAGAAAAATGCGATCGCCTGCAACAGCATCAGCACGATGCCGATGGTCATGATGATTTTGATGGGAGCCAGCGGTGGTGCCCAGGAGGTATAGTTGACCTGCCCGTATCGCAGGGCATATTCAAGGCTGGAAATGGCGCCGTAAAGCAGAAGCACCAGGTAGAAGATCAAGACCACGGCGGTAATCATGTCCATGATCGCCCTAGTCTTCGGCGACCAGCGTCCATAGAGAAGATCCATTCTGACATGTCCGTCGAGAAGCATGGAATAACCACCACCAAGCAGGTAGTACGCGGCCATGGTGAACTGCGCGATCTCCACGACCCATATGTGGGGCTGGTTGAAGAGCGTCCTGGAGATCGACTCATAGAGCAACACGCCCATCATAACGAAGACCAGATACTGGGAAAATTTGCCGACTACCTTGTTCGTTGCGTCAATGGTGCGCACAAAGGTTTTTATAACTTTGGGCATAGCGACCCCTTTGCTTGGGCATGCTGGTTCCGAATCATCGAATCACGTTGGGGAGACGCGGTGGACGATGATGAAAGAACGCAGCAGACACGGTCGGTCTGTGATTTTAAATCGGAGCGGAAAGGAGCTGCTGAACGTCGGACGGGGTTTGAAGCAGCCTATCGTTCCTTCAAGTCGCAATCATTTATCACAATTAAAAGCCGATTTCACACAAAATTTCGTCTTGCCTGGCCTTGGCGCATGTTTTTTTCGACACCCTTTTGAGAGGGTTGCCTTCCCTGTCCGGATCTGCGCCGAAGACAGGGAAGGCAACCCTCTTGGCTACATAAAGGTTTTGCCCCCGGTTGCTTAGTACCGATAGGGGGGGCCGGCGGCTTCCATGGTTTTGGCGTATTCCTTGAGGATGCTGACCACTTTGGCATTCCTGGGGCTCTTGGCGGCAATTTCGTCCCAGTATTTCAGGGCGGCGTCTTCCACGACCTTCCATTCCTCTTTGGGGATGGAGGTGAGCTCCAGTTTGCCGCCTTTGGTGCGGTAGTGTGCTTCCCCCCACCAGTACCAATGCTGTCTGTAGTAGTGTGAACTGTCCATCGACAGCTTGAACAGCGTCTTGAGGTGCTCGGGCAGGGCCTCCCATTGCTTGGTGTTGGCAAAGTAAGAACCCGCCCAGGCACCGGATATGGGATTGGTCAGATAGTACTTGGTGACATCCGCCCAGCCAACCGTATAATCCTCGGTGATGCCGGACCAGGCCACCCCGTCCAGTTCGCCGGTCTGCAGGGCCATCTGGACGTCTTCATAGGGAAGGGACATGGGAACGACACCGAATTGCTGCATGAACTTGCCTCCGGTGGGGAACATGTACATTCTCAGCCCTTTAAAGTCCTCCATGTGGCGGATCGGCTTGCGGGTGGCGAAATTGCACGGGTCCCAGGCCCCGGCGCTCAGCCAGGTGACTTCCGGCACTTCCGCGTAGGCCTCCTCCCAGATTTTATCGAGTCCGTACCAGTTCCACAGCACGGGGACATCGAGCGAGTAGCGTGAGGCAAATGGGAAATAGGCGGCAAATACAGACACGTCAACTGGCGCTGCGATCGAGTCGTCGTCGCTCTGAACGGCGTCAATCGTCCCCTTCGAGACGGCCCTGAACAGCTCGCCGTGGGGCACCAGCTGATCGGCATTGTACAATTCGATGACCATCTCTCCATTGGCCGCTTTATTGAACGCATCGATAGACGGTTTGATGACATGCTCGGCCAATGCAGGGCCGGCATAGGTCTGCATGCGCCACTTGATGGTCGTTTTCTTTGCCGCGTGCACAAAGGGGGCGTTTATCGCTGTGGCTGCCACGGCCGCGGTACCGACTCCTGCTTTTTTAATAAAATCACGTCTTTTCATTCGGCCTGACTCCTTTCGTGGGGTTTGGGTTGACATCTGACCAAATCGACACTGGTGAAAAACCAATCAATTGCTCATATCGCCTCTCTAATTTGGATCCTCCCCGCGGCCCCGATGAGCGGGATCTCTGCTTCGCTCCGACAAGCGGCGGGGAATGCGCTCGCTATTGCGGTTCAACGCGCACCATCAATCCACCATACACGAAGGCAAGTGGTGTTTTAAGACGATTAGGAAAAAAAATCTACAGCGCCACGCTTACCTGGCAATCCGTCTGATCGATCGTCAAGGGCGTTATGCCCGCAGAAAAAATGAACGGCGTGCATGACGGTTGGCGCAAAGGGCACGCCACGTGACAAGGGCCGAGTTTGGTCGAATGCATCAGCTGACAGAGATAGATCCGCGTTTCCGTTGCATGGGTTGCCGCCAACTGATTTGGGGCGTCCCAACCCTCATGGCCCCGCCACGAAGATCGCCGGGCCCGGGGGAGTCGGTAAGATGGTCCTGCTGGTATGGTCTGCGCTATAGATTGGGCAGGTGCCAATCGCTTCATAGGCGGTACGGCTAATTTTGGATGCAAGCGTCAATAAAAAACACGCGTTGAAAACCAGCGCGCGTCCGTATCTATAAGTTTTGAGGTGGTTCAAGTCAATGTCTTTTTCTCAATATTCACCTAAAAGAGTGGCATTCCAGCCGATCTTGTCCCGGTTCCCAAAGCAAGACAAGCCCTGACGTCAGGGCGCCGCAGGTGATGATGCAGGGCGGGGGCTTCGGCCAAATGGCTATCGTGGACAGCCGTCAGGGGAAAAAATCGGATCTCCTTCTCCCTGCGGTAGATTATCTCCGGTCTGTGACTGTGTCCGCGAAACAGCAGCCCACCAGGGTTCTCCCTGATAAAGTCCCCGGCTTCGCGTTCGCCGTTCACCCGGATCATGGCCGCTGCCCGAACATCCCCGGGCATCGACAACCGGGGTGTAGGTCAAAATATCCATGATCGGCCCTCAATCCCCATACCTGCCGATAATGGAGATGCTGCAGATGTTCTGGAAGGGGAACCCCCCCAGGTTGTGGGTCAGCCCGACGCGTGGCTCCTTGAGCTGCCGTTCGCCGGCCCGTCCCAGCAGCTGCAGGTACATCTCGTAGAGCATGCGCAGGCCCGACGCGCCGATGGGGTGGCCGAAGCACTTGAGGCCCCCATCCACCTGGCAGGGCACGCCGCCATCCAGGTCGTAAAAGCCGTCCATCACATCGCGCACGGCATCGCCCCGGGCCGACATGTGCAGGTCCTCGTAGGTCACCAGTTCGGTGATGGAGAAGCAGTCGTGGACCTCCATCATGCTGATCTCTTCCCGGGGGTTGGTGATGCCCGCCTCCGCGTAAGCCTTTCGGCTGCATTTGGTGGTGGTCATGAAATGGTCGCCGTCCCACTCGTTATAGCCCATCTCCTCACCGGAGCTCAGGGCCAGCTGCAGGGCCTTGACCGAAACGATGTTGGTCTTGCCCAGGCTCCTGGCGATCTCCGGCGTGGTGACGATGGCGCAGGCCGATCCGTCGCTGACCCCGCAGCAGTCGAAGAGGCCCAGGGGGTGGGCGATGATAGGGGCGGCCATGACCTGCTCTGCGGTGACCTTTTTTCTCAGGTGGGCCTTGGGGTTGAGCAGGCCGTTGGCGTGGCTTTTGACGGACACATGGGCCATGGCCCGCTTCAGGTCGAGATCCTTGATCCGGTGCTTGGCCGCGTAGGCGCCGGCAAGCTGGGCAAAGGCACCCGGGGCCGTCAGGTTGGGCCACCACTGCCAGACCAGGCTGCCGGCGCTGGACCCGAAATTGGGCAGTCCGCCGTAGCCGGTGTCCTTGAGCACCTCCAGACACGATCCGAACCAGGCGGCATCGATCTGTTTTTTTTCGATGCCTGCATCGGCCAGGCACTCTTCGAATGACTCCACCATCAACTCCTCGGCCCCGTTGTCCCAGCGTTCGCCGAAGCGGGTGCAGCCCATGCCGATGATCGCCACCTTGTCCTTGATTCCGGTTGCCATGGTTCCTCCTTTATGGGGCAGGGGTCATCAGGTCCATGAGGGCGGAAGTCAGGTCCGGTAATGGTTTGGCGCCCTGCATGGCGTTGATGCGGTCCCAGTTCTCGTGGATCTGTTCGGGGGTGGGCGGGTGTGCCAGGTTGCCGATGGCTGCCCCCGGACCGGTCATGACGACCGCCCGGTTCACGCAGCCCATGCCCGTATTGAAAATGGCGCCGGTCTCGCTGCAGCGATGGCTGCACAGGTAGACCACCAGGGGCGCCACCAGTTCCGGCTTCATTTTCCGGAACATGTCGGGCGGCAGGATGTCTTCGGTGAGCCGCGAGGCGGCCAGGGGCGCCACGGTGTTGATCCTGATGTCATATTTGGCCCCTTCCAGCTTCAAGGTGTTCATCAGGCCCACCAGGGCCATCTTGGCCGCCGAGTAGTTGGCCTGGCCGAAGTTGCCGTAAAGTCCGGCCGCCGAGGTGGTCATGACGATGCGTCCGTAGCCTTTTTTCTTCATCACCGCAAAGGCCGGCCGGGTGACGTGGTAAGCGCCGTCCAGGTGCACAGCCATGACAGCGTCCCAGGCGTCCGGTTCCATCTTTGTGAAGCTTTTGTCGCGCAGGATGCCGGCGTTGTTGACCAGGATGTCCACGCTGCCGAAGGCGTCCAATGCGCGCTTGACGATGTTCTCGCCCCCCTCGACGGTGGCCACGTTGTCGTAGTTGGCCACGGCTTCGCCGCCCATTCTTCTAATCGCTTCCACCACTAAATCCGCCGGAGAACTGTCGCCGCTGCCCGCGCCGTCGCGGGCGCCGCCGAAGTCGTTGACCACCACACGGGCGCCCCGGCAGGCCAGCTCCAGGGCGTATGCGCGACCCAGCCCGCCGCCGGCACCGGTGACGACGGCGACCTGGCCGTCGAAGCGGATCTGGTTCATCCGTTCCCTGGCGCCGGGCACCGGCGCGGCCTTCCAGAAGTAGTTGACGAAGCCGCGCTCCCGGTCCTGGCTGCGTTTGCGGAAAACCATGCGCATGGGCAGGCCCACCTTCAGGTCCTCCTTGGAACAGTCGGTGAAATCAGCCATGAACCGGCCGCCGCCGTCGAACTGGATCATGCCGTAGCAGTGTGGCGGGTCCACGGAGACGGCCAGCAGGTCGGCGGTGAAGGTCTTGATCGTGGCCGGAACGTCGGCGAATTCGTAATCCTGCTGGGTCCGCAGGGCCCCGCACCCTGGGTTGACGCAAATGTCCATTCGGGGAAACTGGGCGGTGCCGCAAGCCTCGCAGCGTCCGCCCACCAGCCCCAACAGCATCTGCCGCCTGCGCCACAGGGCGGTCATGGCCGTCTGGGCGGGGGCTTCGGCGCGAATGCCCATTTCAGTCTGGATCAGATTTCGGAACGTGAGAAAAATCGGCAAAGGGCAGGGTGGTCGACGCCAGATAGAGGCCGTCGACCCGGGATCTGTCCACGCCTGTCAGGCAGTCCCTGGCGGCGGCTACGGCCATGGTCAGGCTGTCCTCGTCCCAGTTGCACATGG
>JAGTUY010000376.1 GCA_018224455.1 Desulfosarcina sp. | reverse complement strand
GCAGTCGCTAAACGAGGAGCTGCAGACGGTCAACCACGAACTGCAGTCCATGGTGGACGAGCTCTCGCAGGCCAAAAACGACATGAAGAACCTGCTCAACAGCACCGACATCGCCACGCTGTTTCTGGACGATGCGCTCCACGTGCGCCGATTCACCACCCAGGCCACCAGCATCATCAAGCTGATTGCCAGCGATGTGGGCCGTCCGATCACCGACATCGCCAGCGATCTGGAGTATCCGGGTCTGACCGCGGATGCGCGCGAAGTCCTGCGCACCCTGGTCTTCATCGAAAAGCAGGTCGCCACCCGCGACGGGCGCTGGTTTTTGGTGCGCATCATGCCTTATCGCACCATTGAGAACCGGATTGACGGCGTGGTGATCACCTTTTCGAACATCACCGCGGCCAAGACCTTGGAGAGCGAACTGCGCCGGACCCGCTCAGAGATGGAAAAACACGCGTCAAAAGGGAGGCCATGAAAAAAGAGCGCAACGCATCATCGGACGCCGCCGCACTGCGCCGCCGAGCCGAAGCGCTGCTGCGGGCGGCGACAAAGAGAGGCGCGCCGGCCCGGACACCGGCCGATACGCAGCGGCTCGTGCACGAACTGCAGGTGCATCAGATCGAGCTGGAGATGCAAAACGAAGAGCTGCGGGAGTCGCGCGAGCAGGTCGAGGCGGGGTTGGAGCGCTATACCGATCTGTACGACTTTTCACCGGTGGGCTACTTGACCCTTGACCGCGACGGGGCGATCCGCCAAGTGAATCTGACCGCCTCGCTTCTTCTGGGTGTGGCGCGCGCGCGACTCGCGGGGCGCCGTTTCGGGATTTTCCTGGGCGAGTCGGAGCGGACCGGCTTCAACGCCTTCCTGAAAAAGGTATTTGCAAG
This sequence comes from Desulfosarcina sp., assembly GCA_018224455.1. GTDB lineage: Bacteria > Desulfobacterota > Desulfobacteria > Desulfobacterales > Desulfosarcinaceae > Desulfosarcina. The sequence continues at coordinate 14,908 of JAGTUY010000376.1, read as the reverse complement.
CCAGGCCAAAGAGATATGCGAGGCGGCGCTCCTGAACGAAGCCAATGGGCCCCGCAAGGTGCAACTCACGGGCATCATGTCGCAGGATGGACAGGAATGCCGCCTGGTGATGGAGGATATCACCGCGCGAAAGCAGGCGGAGGCCGAAACGCAGCGTATGGCCAGCTTTCCCATGCTTAACCCCAGGCCTATCGTCGAAGTGGATGTGGCGGGGCGCGTGCATTACTGCAACCCCAGCGCCGAGCAGATCTTGCCCGATCTCACCGAGCGCGGACCGGAGCATCCATGGCTGGCGGATTGGGAAGTGGTGATAGGCCTCCTGCGCAAGGGTGGGGCCAAGTCCATGGTGCGGGAAGTGCCGGTTGGCGACAAGTGGTTCCAGCAAACGATTCATTTCGTGGAAAATGATCAGCGCGTGCGTATCTACGGGGCGGACTTCACCGTGCGCAAGCAGTCCGCTGAAGCGTTGCTTAAGGCTTACAATGAAGTCGAAGCGCGGGTTGTCGAACGAACGGCGGAACTCATCCAAACGAATAAAGAATTAGGGTTGGAGATCGAGCAACGAAAGATGGCAGAAAAAGAACTCTCCGATAAATCGATGGAATTACACGACAAGGCCATTGGTCTTGAGGAAGCCAATGCTGCCCTAAAAGTTTTACTCACGCAAAGAGAAGCCGATAAGGTCGAGCTTGCAGAACAGGTGCTTTTGAACGTCAACCAAACGATTATGCCTTATTTGGCAAGACTAAAACAGAGAAAATTGGGTGCCAAAGTAAAGGTTTATGTAGACATCCTGGAAACCAATCTAAACGAAATCGTGTCGCCGTTGGCGCGTAATTTGGCCTCCAAATTTTTACACCTTTCGCCAAGCGAAATCGATGTTTGCAATCTTGTGCAGCAAGGACAAACGACGAAGGAAATTGCGGAAATTTTGCACTTGGCGGAAAGCACGATCGCTTTTCACCGCAACAATATCCGGGCAAAGCTGGGTGTCAAGAACAAGAAAATCAGTCTGCAAGCCTACTTGTCTTCTTTGAAATAACGGATGGTATAGGGTTTGTTGGCTTGAATTTTACATCAAAACGATAAAGGTTCTGGGAGCTGACGATGGTTAAAAAAAAACATGACTCCGTTGTGCTTGCAAAATGCCCAACTGGCATCAAGGGGCTCGATGAGATCACCCGGGGAGGACTTCCCCAGGGCCGGCCGACCCTGGTCTGCGGCAGCGCGGGTTGCGGCAAAACGCTGTTCGCCATGGAGTTTCTCATGCACGGCGCCATGCAATTCGGCGAACCCGGGGTCTTCATGACCTTCGAGGAAACCCCGGAGGATCTGGCCAAAAACTTCATCTCCCTGGGTTTCGATATCCATGACATGGAATCGCGCGGCCTCATCGCCATGGACCACGTTAGGATCGAGCGCAGCGAGGTCGAGGAGACGGGAGACTACGACCTGGAAGGATTGTTCATTCGCCTGGGCAGCGCCATCGATGCCATCCAGGCCAAGCGGGTGGTCCTGGATACCATCGAAGCGCTTTTTGCCGGATTGTCCAATGCCGCCATCGTTCGCGCGGAGCTGCGCCGGCTGTTTCACTGGCTCAAAGCGCGCGGCGTGACGGCCATTATCACGGGCGAAAGCGGCGACAAACTCCTGACACGCTACGGGCTGGAAGAGTACGTGGCCGATTGCGTGATTTTGCTCGATTTTCGCATCAAAGAGCAAATTGCCACCCGCCGCCTGCGGATTATCAAGTACCGCGGCTCCTCCCACGGGGCCGACGAGTATCCCTTCCTGATCGACGAGGGCGGCTTCTCGATTTTGCCCATCACTTCCCTGGGGCTCGACTACCCTGTCACCAACAAGCACATCACCACGGGGGTGCCCAAGTTGGATGCCATGTTCGACGGCAAAGGATTCTACCGGGGCAGCACTGTTCTCGCCTCCGGTTCGGCGGGTACGGGCAAAACAAGTCTGGCGGCGACCTTTGCCGACGCCGCCTGCCGGCGCGGCGAGCGCTGTCTCTACTTTGCCTTCGAGGAGTCGCCCAGCCAGATTGTCCGCAACATGGGCTCCATCGGCCTGGATCTCGGCCGCTGGGTGAAGAAGGGGCTGCTCCGGCTCCATTCGACCCGGCCTTCGCTGTACGGCCTGGAGATGCATCTGCTCACCTTCCATAAGCTGATCGAACAGTTCGATCCCCAGGTATTCGTTATCGATCCGATCAGCAATTTGACCGCCGCGGGCACGGCATCGGAGGTCAACTCCATCTTGACGCGCCTGATCGACTATTTGAAGATGAGACAGATCTGTGCCTTCTTCACGGACCTCACCCATTTACAGAGCAGCCTGGATGGCGCCAGCGAAGAGATATCTTCCCTGATCGACACCTGGATTCTGCTGCGGGCCATCGAACGCAATGGGGAACGCAATCGCGGCATCTATGTGTTGAAGTCCCGCGGCATAGACCACTCCAACCAGATTCAAGAGTTCATGCTCACGAATCAGGGTATTGACCTGATCGACGTCTATACCGGTTTGGGCGAAGTATTGACCGGCAGCGCCCGGGTGGCCCAGGAAGCCGAAGAAAGGTCCACCGAGCTGGCCTGCCGACATGAGGCTGAGCACCGCCTGCGCGAGCAGGAGCTCAAGCGCCAGGCCCTGGAAGCCAAGATCGCGGCCCTGCGCGCCGCGTTCGAAGAGGAAACCAAAGAGGTGCACTTGATCGCCGAAGAGAAGCGCAAAAGGCAAGCCGTCCAGACGGAAAGCCGTTTGGCGATGGGCCGTTTCCGCGAGGGGAAACCTTCGGAGCCCCCGGCCAAGCGCGCGAAAAAAAGATTGAAAGGAGCATAGGATGAAAGCTGGCGCGACCGGAAAAGGGAAAAAAGCAAAGACCGATGCGAAAGAACAAGCCTGGAATCTGCGCCTTTATGTGGCTGGCCAGACCCAGAAATCGATTACAGCCTTCGCGAATTTAAAGAAGATCTGCGAAGAGCACCTCGCGGGGGAATACAGCATCGAGGTGATCGACCTGGTCAAAAACCCCCAACTGGCCAAAGGCGACCAGATCATCGCCCTGCCGACCCTGGTCAGGAAGCTTCCCGAACCGATTAAAAAGATTATCGGCGATCTGGCCAATACGGAGCGCGTGCTGGTGGGACTGGACATTCGTTCCGCCCGAGGCGGCGCAAGTCAGAAACTGGAAGCAGGGACGGACTTCGCGCCCGCCCCTAATCCCATGAGGTAGCCGCGATGCCGCGTAAAATATCGAAAACGAGCAACCAGGAACTCGAAACCGCACTGGCGAAGCAAAACAGCGCCAGGTACGTATTTCGGCTGTAATCCTTTTCTGTAACCACCGTTTCGCGGATATCGTTCAATGGCCGCGGGAACAGGTGGTGGGGTCTTCGATCAATCGATACTTTTCATCGGACCACCTTCAATTGTTTCAGAGATTGGTCGCGCGGGGTTTAAAGGATAATAAGAAGAAACCTCCTCCTCAGAAACAATCGAATGCAGGCTTTAAACTTAGCCAATCCAAATCACAAAAACACTCTGTTTTCAGGTAGCTGCTATTATGCACAGCTGCTAAAAGAAAAAAGACCATTACAATATCTGGTATTTGGCCTTTACACGCCGGCGGCCATTTTATCTAAAGATACGATCGGTCTATTACAGGGTTAAAACAGCCGCTGCACTCCGTGATCACTCTCCAATAATCCCACTGATATCAATACCGTTGGTTATGTTTTGATACCATTTTGTCAAACGAGATTCCGACTCATTTCTCATCTATCAAGAGGTGCCGTCACCTTCCTTTTTGAGTTCTTCCAGCAGCGACCCCGGTTGGGTGATGAAGCTGTCGAACTGCCACTTCTTGATCGAAAAAACCCACGGGCTCAGTGCGTCGTTGAGCTGCCGAGCCGTTTTTGGGGCAGGCGCGGCCGTCTGGTCCGCTTGTGTTTTTTCATCCGCGGGCTGCGGGTCGGGTGCACCGGCAGCCTGCGTTTCCGCCGTTGAATCCTCAGCAGTCACCCGCAGGGTGAAGCGGTCTTTGCCGTCAAAATAGGGAAATAGGGAAATCTGCCGGCCGTCATAGAGCTGGTAGATCAGGCGGGGCTGCCCGGATTCCGGCAGCGGCGGCTGCCCCTCGGCGGCCTGCACATCATCCAGGGTCAGGGGCGCCAATGCGTCGAAAACCTGGTCGATTTTTGCCGGATCGGCCGTTCTTCCCGGCGGGACGGGCGTCATTCTGGCCATCTCTCCCTTCTCCGGCCGCAAAAGGGTATAAATTGGGCTGCGGACGTCGCCAGCATAACAGGCGACCGATTTCACCTCCTCGGCATTGACATCTATAATCTCTTTTTTCAACCACTGGGCCGGTGCTGTTTTCAGAAACGGGAAACTGCCGTCCACGAGAAAGACGGTGTCGGCGTCGACCATTTTCAGGTACTGTCCACCGCCTTCCCCGCCGTCGGTCTCACGACGCTGCCCCAGGATGACATCGGCGAGGATTTTTCCCGTCGCGTCCGTCAAGGTAATCTGCTGGCCTGTAGACGATGTGTCCGAGGAGGAGGGGGCCATCAGCGAGAGGCGGGTCAGGCTTTCGGTCGAAGCGGGAAAACGGCGGCCGATTTTCAACCGGGAGAGCTTGACCACCACCTTCCTGAGTTCATCGAAATCGGCCGGATAACCGCTGCGCCCGTCAACCTGCCAAACCTTTTCGCCCTTGATCAGGATCACCCTGTTTTCAGAATCGGCGATGGTCACGGCGGCCACCGCGTTCACCGGCAGGTCGGCAAACAGTTTATCTCCCATCTTCACCGGGCCGGTGTGCTCGTCGACCCCGAAACGGAAAAACCAGAGGGCCAGCAGAAGGCCTGTTGCCGCCAGCAGTATCAGAAATGTCTTGCCCCTCATCAACTATGCCTTTCTTCTTCGGGTGATTGCGTAAATAATCCCACCGATGCCGATGAACAGAGGAACGAGAAAAATATTCATGAATTTGACCGTGGTTCCCAGCTGTTCAATCTCGGCACGCAGGTTGCGCCGGACCGTCTTGAGTTCTTTGTTGATTTTGAGCTTCTCCTCCTGGAAGCGGGCGATCTCCTGCTCCTGCTCCTCGCTGAGGATCGCACGCTGGGCGGCATCTTTTTGCTGCTCGAGCATGCTAAGCTTTTGGTTGGTTTCCTCCACCTGGCGAACCAGGGCCTGCTCCTGATCCAACCAGCGGTCCTGGGCCTTGCGCTCCAACTCCTGAACCCGTGTAAACGGCCGTTCAAAAGTGCCCCGGGAGCGGATGCCGATCAGGGCAGGATTGCCGGTCAGCATCTCACTGGTATTGAGCATGAAATTCAGGTTGTCGTTGAAGATGTTGGAAATATTAAATCCCAGCAGGTTCTGTTGACTCAGGTAATAGCCGTCATACAGCAGATCGCTGTCCGCCACCACGACGATGACCGAGGGTGCTTTTCCTTCCTTCAGCGGTTCTTCCTTATCCGTGGCGTCTGCGTCTGGCGCCGTCTCACCGGCGTTGGGTTCAGCCTCCGGACGTCCGTCCGGAAAGGCCGTATTAAATGTGCCTGATATGCGCACGGCCAGATTGCGCACAATCCCCGACGGCTTAAAATCCCGTCGCAGGGCATCCACATCCATGCTGTGGGCGAAGGCATCCACCATCTCGTTGTTGGTGCTGGTTTGAATCAGGGGGTCGACGGTGAAGGGACGGTCAGGCTGGGTCTCGATGGCACCGGCAACCGGCAGCAGCATGGATTCCAGGTTGGTGGTGATCAGGTTGTCCGCGAGAAACGCGGGGGCCGGAGCGGAAAGCCACAGCGGATTAGTCTCCGCCTGGTTGTTGCGGTTTCTCAGCCGAGTGGCGTAGGTGTAATCGGCAACGGCCTTTTCCGGCGCCATGGTAATCCCCCAGGCCTTGAAGAGCCGGGTGGGAATGGACCCGCCGGGTCCCATGCGCGGATCGTCCATCAAGGAGAGGGGATCGGCAAAAACAATCGCATTGCCACCGCCCATGATGTATTGGTCCACGGCAAATTCCAGCCCATCGGGCATGTTTCTGGGGTGAAACAGCACCAGCAGATCCGCCGTCGGATCGATCTGGTCGGCATCGGGCTGCACGGTGATCAGGTCATAGCTCTTTTTCAGCTCCTGGATGAAAAACCAGGGCTCCGAGCCGGGACGGGGTCCGGCCATTCCCATGTTCATGGGGGCTTGGCCGAATATCGGCAGACTGCTGAACACGGCGATCTTCATCCGATCCGTCGTCTGTACCCGGGAGATGATACGCGTTAAGTCGTACTCCAGCCGCATCTCCTGGGTGGGATCGATAAAGGCAATGGCCGCCTCCTGGTCTGCGGCCAAGGCAACCAGCCCCAGATAGACCTGCTCACCGGTCGGCAGACTGATGCCTTTCATGCCGTATTTGATGGCCCACTCTTCTTCTTCGGAATCGGGTTTGGGGTCGTAAATTTCGACTGAAATCCTGCCCTTTCCGTATTGCTCGTACTCGGAAAGAAAATCGATCACCCGCTGGGCAAAAGTCTTGATCTGGGAGGGGATGTTGACGACGTGCTTGCTGTAAAACACCTTGACCACCACCTCTTGATCCAGTTCAGCAAGGATGGTCCGGGTACCTTGGGACAATGAGTACAGATTGTCTTCGGTGGCATCCCAGCGCAAGGTGGTACGGGACAACAAAATGTTTACCAGCACCACGATGACGAGCACCAGCACGGTGCTGCCAGCCGAGAATGCGGTTTTTCCAATTCGTCTTTTTCCATCGCTCATGGACTATTGGCCTCCTTTATGCCGATTCCCTATTTTGCAGGATAACGCCGTTGACAAAGATCATGAAGACCATCACCGACAGGTAGTAGAGCAGATCTCTCACGTCCAGGACGCCTCTGGAAATAGAGGCAAAATGGGATAGAACGCTGGTCGCGGAGACCAGGTCCACCAACCCCATCGGTGCCCACCCGGAAAGCACGGCTGTCACCGGCGCAAAACCGGCCAGTATGAGAAACAGGCAGGCCACCACGGCCAGAATAAAGCTGACCACCTGGCTTCGGGTGAGGGCCGAGGTCATGCTGCCTACACTCAAGAATGTTCCGGCCACGAGAAATGAGCCCAGATAGGCGCAGAAAATAACGCCCATGTCCGGATTGCCCAGGTACATGGTGGTCAGCACCAACGGAAAGGTCAGGGCCAGTGCGATGCCGATAAAACACCAGGCGGCCAGGAATTTCCCCAGGACCACGTCGGTGACGGTCACCGGCAGGGTCAAGAGCAGTTCGATCGTCCCCAGGCGACGCTCCTCGGCCCACAACCGCATGGCAACGGCCGGCACCAGGAACATGAACAGCCACGGGTGCCACTGGAAGAAGCCTTTCAAGTCAGCCTGCCCCGCTTCGAAAAAGTTGCTGATATAAAAGGTGAAGAAACCGGTCAGCAGAAGAAAGATCACGATGAAGACGTAGGCGACCGGGGAACCGAAGTATCCGGCAAATTCGCGCTTCATGATAATCCATATGTTTCTCAAAAAATTACCGCTTTGCATGGGCCACTCCATTGGATGTTAGGGTCTTATACCGGTGGTGATCTCACGAAACACATCGTCCAGCCGCCCCTGCTCAACAAACACCGAAGCGAGGCGCACCCCGTCTTGATTGGCAGAAGCGATCACCCGATCGGCAACGGGCACCGCCGGATCGTCGGGGAAAATACGTAAGGTCGTCCGCTCGCCATCCGATTCCACAACCGAAACCGACGCTACCCCGTCCAACACCTCGATTCGTTGTTGTATATCGTCAGTCGCCGCGCCCGTGACCGTCAGAACAACGGATCCATGGGAAATAGACCGTCGCCTGAGCCCGTCGGGCGTGTCGTCGGCCACCACCTTTCCGTTGGCAATAATGATGGCCCGGCTGCAGACACTGTCGACCTCGTCGAGTATATGGGTGGAGAAGATGATGGCCTTGGTGGCGCTCATCTCCCGGATCATCAGGCGTACTTCGTGCTTCTGGTTGGGGTCCAGGCCGTCGGTGGGTTCGTCGAGGATCAGGTATTCGGGGTCATGCAGAATGCTCTGGGCAAAGCAGACCCGCTGTTTGTAGCCCTTGGAGAGGGTGTTCACCGCCTGATGACGGACATCGGCAAGAAAACATCGTTCCAGGGTTTCGCCCACCCGCTGCTTTTTGGCGGCTCCCCCGAATCCCCGAATCTCGGCACAGAAATCCAGATAACGGCTGACTGTCATGTCCGGATAAACCGGTGCGTTTTCAGGCAGGTAACCAATCTTTCTGCGGGCGGCAAGGGATTGGGTCAATATGTCACTGCCACCGACGATCACCGTCCCGCTGGAGGGCGGGAAAAATCCGGTGATCATCCGCATGGTGGTCGACTTTCCCGCGCCGTTGGGGCCCAAAAAACCCAGGATTTCCCCTTTTTCCGCGCTGAAGGAGATGTTGTCCACGGCCGGATGCTTGCCGAACTGCTTGGTCAGACGCCTTACTTCAATCATGGATGTGCGGTCTCCTCGGCCTTTGTATTGACGGGTTCAAAAAGGCAACACCCTGTCTACACCGCTGCCCCCTTCGGCGCAGAGCGCCGGTGCAGGCCCAGCGAAAGAATGGCGGGTGATGCGTTTAAAAATTGCGGCCGGCTTGATGGCATCAGGCATACGCACCTGGCGGCCCAAATCGCGGCCTGCAAAAAACCGGAGTAAATAATATTTCAAGCGCACATGTCAAGTCCGTTCTCAGCGCATCACCCCAATCATATCGCACGGCACCGGCATGCTCCCCGGCGGTTCCAGGACAGGTCGACCAAGTGGCGCATACATTCGGCAAATCAACCCGCCGCCCCGGTTTGCAGCAGGCCGACGGAGTTCGGTCAACGGCCTGTTTTCAAGGATTTTTTCTTGACAAAACGACCGGCTGCCGATAGAAAGTCGCAAGCCCCACCTCCCGTGTTTTTACACCCGAAGGCGGGATTGCATCCCGCCTGAATGCTATGGGCATGAAACCAGCGGCATCGAAGCCGGCGCGTTCGAAATTAAAGCGCTTTGGGCTATCGGTTGATGCGGCGGCGGGCAGCGGGATTTCAGCAATGGTCGGTTTCACAGCAGAAATCATCACACAGCGGTTGACGGAGATTCCATGAGCACCTTAGACGAAAAGGCCCAAGCGGGGATGGATGATCATGCGGCACATGGCGGCGACGGCAAGGCGAGCGGTGCCGGCGGTTTTATCATCTTGTTCTTCATCATCGGTTTTGCAGCCAGCATGGTGTTGGGGTGGGTCATCTTTCCCAAACTCCTATACTCCCAGAAGCAGCAACCCCTGAACTTCAATCACGCCCTGCATGTCGAAGAGGTGGGCGAGGGCTGCCAAGCCTGCCATTATTTTAGAGAAGACGGCAGCTTTTCAGGCATTCCCAAGCTTGCCCAATGCACGGAATGCCACGAAGAGCCCATGGGTGACACCGAAGACGAAGCCATCTTCGTCGAGCAATATGTGACCAAGGATCGCGAAGTGCCCTGGCTCTCCTATTCCCGCCAGCCGGACTGCGTGTTCTTTTCGCATGCCGCTCACGTGATCGGCGCCAAAATGGACTGTGTGGTCTGCCACGGTCATATCGGTGAATCGGAGGTATCCCGCCCCTATGAATACAATCGGCTTACCGGCTACAGCCGGGACATTTGGGGCAAAAACATCGCCGGGTTTAAGAGGAACAGCTGGGACCGCATGAAAATGGATGACTGTGCCGCCTGTCACAAGGAGGCGGACGCGATCCACGATGTGAGCGTCCAGACCCAACGCGGCCACTGCTATGTCTGCCACAAATAAGCGACAGCTGCCCCGGCAAGCGATTTCAGCTTCTGATTGGCATATAAAGGTAAAGGGAAATCGATGAAAGTTGACCGAAGAAGTTTTTTGTCGTTTGTGATCGGCGGCGCAGCGGGCACAGCCCTGTCGCCATTGCCGTGGAAACTGATGGATGACTCTTCCATCTGGTCGCAGATGTGGCCCTGGACGCCGGTCCCGCCGGACGGAGAGGTGGTCTACGAAAACTCAACCTGCTCCCTGTGCCCGGGCGGGTGCGGCATCTCCGTGCGCAAGGTTGACAACCGCGCCGTTAAAATCGAAGGTCGGCCGGGCCACCCCGTCAACGACGGCAGCATCTGCATCCTGGGGCTTTCCGGACTTCAGATGCTCTATGGCCCCACCCGAATCAAATCGCCCATGAAACGCATCGGCGAACGGGGCGAAGGCAAATGGCAGAAAATATCCTGGGATGAAGCCATCGCCATTCTGACGGAAAAACTGACCGACATCCGCGACAAGGGCGAAGCCCATACCGTGGCCGCCATCGCCGGGTCGGACAGCGGCACGGTGCCGGCATTGATCCGGCGGTTCATGACGGCCTATGGATCCCCCAATTTTATGCGCTCACCGTCCCAGCGGGATGTTGATGAGTTAGCCGTGAAAGCCCTTTTCGGCGGGGACGGCAGAACCGGTTTCGATGTGGAGAATGCCGACTACATTCTCAGCTTCGGCAGCGGCTTCGTGGACGGTTGGGGATCTCCGGTGCGCATGTTCAAGGCTGCCAGTCTCTGGAAAGAAAAAAACATCACCGTCGTCCAGGTGGAGCCGCGCCTTTCCAACAGCGCGGCCAAGGCCACCCGATGGGTCCCGCTCAACCCCGGCACCGAAGCGGACCTGGCGCTGGGAATTGCCGCCGTTCTGGTCGATGAGAACATGCTGGACACCCGTGCGGTCTCCGGGTTGGGCAGTTGGAAAAACGATCTGCTGGCCGCGTACGCAACGGAAAAAGTGTCGCAGACGACCGGCGTGGCTGCCGGGGTCATCGTCGACCTGGCCAAGGGATTTGCCGGTGCCAACCGGCCACTGGCGCTGTGCGGCCGCGGCAAGGGTCTGGTGTCGGGAAGTCTGCGGGAAACCGCCGCGGTTTACCTCCTCAACGCCCTGTCCGGAAACATCAACCGGGAAGGCGGCATGTGGGCCATGCCGGAAGCGGATTATATCCAGTGGCCCGATGTGGCCACCGACAACCTGGCCTCCGCAGGTCTGGTTCAACCGCGCCTCGATGGGGCGGGTACCGGCAAATACGCCGACGCCCGATACCTGACCAACCGGCTGGCCGACAGTGTCAACGGCGGCGGGCCTTATCCCATGCAAGCCCTGCTGGTGGCCGGCGCCAATCCCTGCCACGATCTGCCCGACACCCAACGCGTAAGGGCGGCCTTCGCCCGCATCCCGTTTATTGTCAGTTTCTCGTCATTTCAGGATGAAACTGCCGCCATGGCCGATCTGCTGATGCCCGATCACGTCTATCTGGAGCGTTACGAGGATGTCCCGATAGGTGCCGGCCTCGCCCAGCAGATGATTGGGTTGAGCAAACCGGTCGTCTCTCCCCAGTTTAACACGCGCCATTTGGGCGAAGTCCTGATCGCGACGGCCATGGCCATGGGTGGGTCCATCGCCAACGCGTTTCCCTGGGATGACTACGAAACCTGCCTGGAGGAGACGCTGGCGGAAAAATGGGACTCCCTTATGGAAACGGGTGTATGGGTGCAAGCCGATACCGAGCCCGTTGCCGACACGTTTCAACTGGCCGGGATGGACGCACCGGCCGTTCAGGCCGAAGGCGATGTAAACAGCTTCCCGCTTTTGCTGGTGCCCTATGACGCCATTCAGCTCACCAGCGGATATGTCGGCGAAGCCCCCTTCATGATCAAAGCCGTTGCCGACACCGTCATCAAAGGCACGGATGGTTTCATCGAAGTCAATCCGCAAACCGCCCGTGCGGCCGGTCTCGCCGAAGGTGAGCGGGCCAGGCTGACCACTCCCCGGGGTGAAGCCCAGGTATGCGTTCACCTGTTCGAAGGCATTCAACCCGGTGTGTTGGCCATGGTCAGGGGGCTGGGGCATACCGCCTATGACGGCCACCTGGCAGGCAAGGGCGTCAACATCAACGAACTCATCGGCCCGGTCGAGGACCCGTCCACCGGTTTTGATGCTGCCTGGGGAATCCGGGCGAAGCTGGCTAAAGCCTAACCCACCTGACACGAGGTTCTGATGAAACACGAGCAGACACACGGCACGCCAATGAAATACGGAATGGCCATCGATCTTGACAAATGCACCGGTTGCGGCGCTTGCATGGTCGCCTGCATGGCCGAAAACAACATACCGTTCAAAGAAGACGAGTCCGAAAAACTGGTCAGCATCACCTGGATGCGAATTTTCAAGCTGAGCAACGGTAAATCATTTCCAGATTTGGATATCTGTTATCTGCCGCGGCCGTGCCAGCACTGTGAAGGTCACGGGGGCCACAGCCCGTGCGTGTCGGTCTGCCCGGCAACCGCCACCGACTATAGCCAGGAGACGGGTATCGTCAGCCAGATCGTTACCCGCTGCTTCGGCTGCAGGTACTGCATGGGGGCCTGTCCCTACCATGCCCGGTATTTTAACTGGTGGGATCCGGTCTGGCCGGACGGCATGGAGAAATACCTGAGCCCCAACGTCTCTCCGCGCATGCGCGGTGTCGTTGAAAAATGCAGTTTCTGTTACCACCGCTACCAGCTGGCCAAGAACAAAGCCTATCTTAACGGAGGGCGCCGGGTCCCCGAAGAAGCCTACCAGACCGCCTGCACGCAGGCCTGTCCGGCCGGCGCCATCGTTTTCGGCGATCTGAACAATCCGGAGCACCAGGTCCACCAGATCGTCAAACCGGACCCCGATAACGGCAACCGCTCCAGGAACGATAGGGCATTCCGGCTTTTAGAGCGAACCGGCACCAATACCAAAGTCTACTATCTGTCCAGCCGAGAGTGGGTCCGGCGGGCAGGAGACAACTACCTCGCCCACGAGAAGACCGGGCAGGTAGCCAAGCTGCACCATTGATATCGCCTTGGCGGTAAAAGCTTTTAGCCAAGAACGGCAAACCTGACAGAGCAAGGAGTATCTACCCTATGGATTCTGCGTTAATCCCCAAAGGCGTCAAGCGTTGCCCCATGTGGCAGTTCCTCCTGGGACTGGGCATTGTGGGCGCTGTCCTTGCGTGGGGCGTTTATGCCATGCTGCTGGTCTGGTTCAAGGGCCTGAACCAGACCAACATGAACGACTACTATGGTTTCGCCCTGTGGATCTGGGCGGACCTGGCCGTCATCGCCCTGGGCGGCGGCGCCTTCTTCAGCGGCCTGCTCAAGTACATCGTCGGCAAGGATGAGCTCAAGAACATCATCAATTATGCGGTGCTCATCGGTTTCATCTGCTACAGCTCGGCACTCTTGATCCTGGCCATCGACATCGGCCAGCCCCTGCGCGGTTGGTTTATCTTCTGGCACGCCAACGTGCATTCGATGCTCACCGAGGTGGCCTTCTGCCTGTCATGCTACTTCGCGGTGCTGACCATCGAGTACATTCCGCTGATCCTGGAAAACCGCCAGCTTGACAAGGTGCCCTTCTTTCACAACCTGAGCCACAACATGCATGAAACCATGGCGGTCTTCGCCGCCACCGGCGCGTTCCTCTCCTTTTTTCATCAAGGGTCGTTGGGCGGCGTAGCCGGTGTGCTTTTCGGCCGGCCCTTCGCCTTTCGCGAAGGCCTGCTGATCTGGCCCTGGACCTTCTTTCTCTTTACCTGGTCCGCCGCCGCCTACGGTCCCTGCTTTACCCTGTTGATCACCTGGATCACCGAAAAGGTGGCCCGCAAAAAGCTGGTCAAAGACAACGTGATCGAACTGCTGGCCAAGATCTCCGGCTGGATGATCTTCACCTACACCATCGCCAAGATTTGCGATACGACCCGCTGGGCCAACATCACGGCGCCGGGACTGGGCCAGAACCTGGCCGACTTTTATACCGGTAACGCCTTTTACGGCTACTGGATCCTCTTTGCCGAGATCATCCTGGGCGGTGTGGTACCGGCCATTATCCTGATCAGCGCACCCTTGAGAAAGAACCCCACCTGGCGCGTCACCGCATTCTTTTTGGGCGTCATGGGCGTTTCCCTGAACCGCTGGGTCATGGTGCTGCAGGTCATGGCCGTACCGATCATGCCCTTTGACACCTGGGCGCTGTATTATCCCAGCTGGCAGGAAGTGGCCACGACCATCCTGCCGGTCGCCTACGGCATCATACTGATCATGATCTCCTACCGCTACCTGCCGATCTTTCCCCAGGAGGCCGAGTTGAACCCCATCCAGGAGGAGGCGGCCATGGCGGTGGAGCCCCACACGGAATCTGTGCCGGATCTGAAACCGGCCAACGCATAGCCGCTTAAAAAGGAGTAGACATGTTCCCTTTCAGTTTTGAATGGATCTGGGACGCCGGCCACATCGTCTTCCACGGCGGTCTCTGGTACGCCCTGAACATCATCGGTATCGGCATGACCTATTGCGTGATCAAGGCCGTGATCGACTCGACCAAGGGCAAGGGTGGCCACGGCCACCACTAGCCGCCTGCCCCACCTGACGAAACCAAGAATAAGCGCCTCTCCCGGACTGCGGTCCCTGGGAGGGGCGCTTTCACTTATTGTGGCCCCAACCCGCCCATGTGCACGGTATGGATTTGAAGGGAGATATCGACCGGCCGGATTTGGCCGCCCGCCATACGGATATCCTTTCGCCGCTGATGAGTGTAGCCTTTCCCTCGTCCACCTGGGAAACGGAGATCAGTGGTGCATTCACCCCCTTTCAACACGACACCATCTATTGCACACCGGCTTACCGGGAGCTTCTCTACGATAGGTGCTGACCGCCCTGTTGCCCCCCGGTGATTTCATATTCCGGGGATTCACCGTTGTGCGTGCCGTTGACGTCACCGAATCCGAGATCACATCTGCCCTTGAACGCGACCTGATCGACCAG
>JAGTUY010000375.1 GCA_018224455.1 Desulfosarcina sp. | reverse complement strand
AGTCCAGGGGCTTGCCCGGCAGGAAGCGCATCAGCAGGGCGCCGCCGCCAAGCGGTTCCGGATGGGGATGGCAGGCGATGGGGTGTGGGGTGACGCCGGTTGCAGCCAGGGCCAGGAGAACCTTGAATTCGTAGGCAATCTGATCCTCTCCCAGTCCCAGTTGACTGCCGTGGTTGATGCGCAATACGTAACGGTTTTTTTCATTTTCAACCAGATAGTTGGCATTGTATTCCCCCGCCAGAAAGGATACCGAAAAGGGATGCTTGATCCAGCCGGAGGTCGCAAGGAATTTTCTTATCCGCTCCAGTTTGTCTGGTTCTGCCATGCTGCCACCGGATTCCTGATCTGTATCCACTTTTATCGTGCACGCCACAATAAAGAATACTGCAGCGGTTTGTGAATCAAGCACACAGATCTATTCTGGCATGGAGTTTTTGTGAGGTAGGGTCCAACTACTCAATATTCTCCAATTTTACTTCCGGCGACAAGGCAGGAACAATCGGATACCCGACAGATTGGAATGCCTTGGCAATCATTCCCGAACAGATCACCTGATATTCGGTACATCCTCCTAAACAGGCCTGAATCGTTCTCTTTTTAAACGGATTCAAAAAGGAAGGGAGAACAAGAAGGGCCAAATCCACCATGTTTTCGTGGTCATAGTGTTTCCCCAGATTATCGACCACTTCTTGCACGACGGCTTTCAGATCCTGTGCGGAAATACCGAAGGGCCGGCATATCCTGATATTGTAGTCCTTGTATTTACTTAAAGGAACCACGGTTACGCCGTTGCCGGCATCTGCTTCTATCATTATATGCTGTCGGTCAGTCTCATCGAGTCGGTTCAATGCAGCCTCCATTGCATATTTCTCAGTATCCTTCAAGCGGTTGCCGACATAAAAAGCAGCATGGCTCCATGAGCTTTTCGTCAACAGTTGGATGATCTGGCTTAATTTGGATCGGCCTTCGACCAACAGCACATCTCCCGGTTGAATAACGCGATACAGGTTCTCCAAGTTATTGATGATCCGTTTTTCATAGGCCGGAAGGGGCATTTCAAGCCGCTTGAGGATATTGCGTCCGACAACAGCAAACAGATTGTTTGAAGCTACATGTCGTTCGAGAGGCATTTTTCAACTTCCTTTGCATCAAGTGCGTTTTCCAGCTTTGTGTATCCACTTTACAGCATACCGTTAGCTTCCTTCCGATTGCATTTGATTCGATGATTAATTGAGACGACAATGAAAACAAAACGAAGATTTCAAATTGCGCTTATCAGTATACTGAGTGTCCTTTTCTTCTCTTTAAGCTGGGCATCCAGCAGTGGCCGAACGCTCGTTCTCGAGCCGACAGATAAACATCCTGACGCCAATGGAACCGCTGTCATAGACAAGAGCCACATCAACCTTCAGGCACGGGGCCTCAAACCCGAGGCCGTGTACACGGTTTGGTTCGTCAACATGAAACCTAAGAAAATTCAGACGGGCGCTGGTTTGGCACCGTATATGTTCCGAACAGACCAATGGGGCAATGGCAGCTATAGCGCGCCGTTGAATGAAGCGCCCTTCGACAAATGGTCGATGATCATGGTGGTGCAACATCCCAATGGTGACCCGAAGGACATGAAAAATATGGTTGGTGCCTTGAAATCGGCGCTTTAACCCCCTGATGTGCAGTCCACCTGCCCCCTGACGGCATCGCGGGGCAGGTGCTGCACAATTTTATTGCGCAATCACCTCCCCATGAGATTGACCGACAAAAGGATCCAATTCCCATTTGCAAATTGTTCCCAATTTGTTACCCTCAGGCATCTGGTTGTGTGCAATCTTTCAAATTAGGTACACCCCCTCGGCAAAAGGACATTACCCACTTGAGTATAAATGACGATGAAGCAATGGATGCTGCCGCTGCGTAGATTGGAGATGGATTGACGAAAAAAGAGTCAATTTGCATCTAAGAGTATTCGGCGACATGACCTGGACAATGGATAAACATTGGCGTTCGGAAGACCTTCGTGAGCTTGAGGAAAAAGTCAATCTAAGCCCAGTAACGAACATGCTGTCTCTCTGTCAATCCAAGCTTGGAAGGTTCTCAGGAAAAGAAGCGATGCTGGCGATTGATGCCCTGAGCTTGATCACGGAACTTCGCATTTCAAATGCTCTACCGGTAGACCTCGACCGCTGAAAATTGCTGTAAGGATTTTCTACTCTCTCCGACAAAAGGTCAGAAGGCATTTACGGTTTTTCTTGGATTGGTCATCGGGACCATGACCTAAAAATCACATTTATATCCGGACGGCAAGGATTGGGGAAAGGATAAGGCAAGATGAAAAATCAAGGTCGCAGCAAATGGGTTCGAAAAGCGGTCATCGTCGTCTTGATTCTGGTCGGACTGGCCATCTTCGATTATCTTGATGTAGGGCAATATCTGACCCTTGATTACTTTAAAGCCTCCCAGGATAAGTTTCAGGCACTTTACCGATCTCATCAGGTATTGGTAATCGGTGCCTACATGGGACTTTACATCCTGGTGACCGCCCTGTCGCTACCGGGGGCTGCGGTGATGACCCTTGCCGGTGGAGCACTGTTCGGGCTGACTATCGGAACCGTAGCGGTTTCCTTTGCCAGCACCATCGGCGCAACCCTTGCCTGTTTCGTCTCCCGCCTCCTCCTGCGCGAATGGGTACAAAATAAATTCGGCGACAAACTTGCCGCAATCCACACCGGTATCGAAAAGGAGGGAGCCTTTTATCTTTTCTCTCTTCGCCTGGTGCCGATCTTTCCTTTTTTTGTCATCAACCTGGTGATGGGACTCACCCGCATGCGGCTGTTTACTTTTTTCTGGGTATCACAAATCGGTATGCTGGCTGGAACCCTTGTCTATGTGAATGCCGGCAAGGAGCTGGCCAAGATCGACTCTCTTTCCGGCATTCTGTCACCGGGTGTAATTGTATCGTTCGCGGCACTCGGCCTTTTCCCAATCACCGTTAAAAAACTGCTAGGGGTTTACCAACGGAAATTCAAGACGTCCTCGCATACCCTCGAAAAGAAGGTCAAGGGGAACGGCATCCGGTTCAAACCGGTCGCCTTGCTATTTACCACGGTATTGATCACTTGGACAGCGGTTGGGAATACGGCATCCTTTGACCACTCATATGCAGGCTATAATGCCCTCTTGGAAAGGTTCGTGAATGAGGGTCACGTTGACTACCAGGGTCTGATGTCCGACACCAAAGGCCTCGAACGATATTTGGATGCCACCGCTGACGTTGGCAAAACCCAATTCAACGATTGGAATGAATCTGAACGGCTGTCCTTTCTGATCAACCTTTACAACGCGGCCACCTTGAAGCTGATTGTTGACCATTATCCGGTCAAGAGCATCAAAAAAATCGGCAGTATATTCCGGGGACCGTGGGATCAGCCGGTCGTCAGACTGTTCGGCGAGGACATCACCCTTGACAATCTTGAACACGATATCATTCGCAAAAAATATAGTGAGCCTCGAATTCACCTCGCTTTGGTTTGCGCCGCCAAGGGTTGCCCCAGGCTGCGCAGCGAAGCCTATGCCGCTGAGAGACTGGATGAGCAGCTCGATGACCAATCGCAAGATTTTCTGTCCAGTCCAGCCGGCCTGCATATCGACCGGGAAAGTCAGGTTGTTTACTTCTCATCGATTTTTAAATGGTATGGAGAAGACTTTATCGTCGGCTATTCACCCACCTCAGAATTCACGGGCCTCGACCGAATCGAGCGCGCTGTAGCTAACTTTTCCAGTCGCTATCTTTCCGCATCGGACCGCGATTATTTGAAAACAGGCGGATATTCGGTCAAGTATTTGGATTATGACTGGTCATTGAACGAGCGGGCATCATCGTGAAATGAGGCCGCCATCAACGCTTTCACCCATGGGAGCCGAAACCATGAACAAATCAGATAATAACCAAGTGATCCTGAGTCCCTGGAATTCGCACAACCAAAACCTGATTGCTCACGTGCATCTCCGAATTGGCAAAATCCCAAACCGGCGTCACTTTACAACCTGGTGGTAATCGGCGCTGGAACCGCTGGTCTTGTTTGTGCGGCAGGAGCGGCTGGCCTGGGCGCCAAAGTGGTTTTGATCGAACGTCATCTAATGGGTGGCGATTGTTTAAACGTCGGTTGCGTGCCGTCCAAGGCCGTGATTCGTGCCGCACGGGTGGCCGCCGCCGTTCGCGATTCGAGTGAATTTGGCGTGGAGGTTCCTGATGGCGTGCGAATCGATTTCGGTCAGGCCATGGAACGTATGCGCCGGTTGCGTGCATCCATTGCCCCTCACGATTCAGTCGAGCGCTTCAAAGATATGGGGATCGATGTTTTTATCGGTGAGGGCCGGTTTGTCGATACTCACACGGTTGAAGTCGCTGGAGAACGATTGTCGTTCAAGAAAGCGGTCATTGCCACCGGTGCGCGGGCGGCAGCGCCCCCCATCGACGGCTTGGATACAGTGGACTACCTGACCAACGAAACCGTATTTTAGCTGACCAAACTGGCCAAGGCCGACGGTGACAAAATCCGCCTTACTGTCGAATCCCATGGCAAGAATTATGACGAAGTCGTCCACCGATTGCTTGTCGCAGTGGGCCGTGCGCCAAACGTTGAAAAATTGGGATTGGAAGATGCAAACGTTGCGTATGACAGAAAAGGCGTCCGGGTCAATAACCGACTGCAAACCACCAACACCGATATTTATGCGGCCGGTGACATCTGCTCGCCCTACCAGTTGACCCATGCGGCCGACTGTATGGCACGCATCGTCATTCGCAATGCACTCGTTTTCGGGCGGGCCAGTTCCGACGCCTTGGTCATACCCT
>JAGTUY010000374.1 GCA_018224455.1 Desulfosarcina sp. | reverse complement strand
TGACCGAGAAGACCACGATGACGCCGGCAGCGGCCCCGATAATGATCGCGCTGGTGGGCGACACATTGGCACAGCCTGCGGTGATGCCCACGAGACCGGCCAGGGCGCCGTTGAGGCTCATGCCCACCTCGGGTTTGCCGAATTTCATCCAGGAGACGATCATGGCCAGACATGCACCGGCGGCGGCGGCCAGGTTGGTGTTGACGAAGATCATGGCAATGCTGGTGTCTGCTGTTGTGGTGGAGCCGGGGTTGAACCCGAACCATCCTAGCCAGAGGATGAATACCCCAAGTGCGGCCAACGGAATGTTGTGGCCCATGATGGGTTTAATCTTGCCGTCTTTGGTGTATTTGCCCAGACGTGGGCCGAGTACGATGGCGCCGGCCAGGGCTGCCCAGCCGCCGACCGAGTGGACCACGGTGGAGCCGGCAAAATCGATGAAGCCGAAGCCTTCCAGCCAGCCGCTGCCGTTGAGCAGGCTGCCCCACGCCCAGGATCCGAAGACCGGATAGATCAGAGCGGAAACAACAATACTGTAAAGGATATAACCGGTGAATTTGGTGCGTTCCGCCATGGCGCCCGACACGATGGTGGCGGCGGTGGCGGCAAACACCACCTGAAACATCCAGAAGGCCAGCACCCACGGATCACCGTCCGGTGTAAAATCGCTGAGAAAAAACCCCGTGGTACCGAACCAACCGGTCGAGGTGGCACCGAACATGAGCCCGAATCCGATGGCCCAGAAGGCGATGGAGCCGATGGAGAAGTCCATGAGGTTTTTCATCATGATGTTGATCGAATTCTTGGCCCGGGTAAAGCCTGCCTCGACCATGGCAAAACCGGCCTGCATGAAAAACACCAGGGCGGCCGCCACCAGCGTCCACAGATAGTTGGCGTGGGTCTGAACCAGGTCGATAGCTTCCTTGTTGGTCAATACGGTGGGATCGGGTTCGGCTGCCAAGGCGATGGGGGCAATCGTCAGGGCAACCAGTATCAGCAGGATAATCGCTTTCAGCTTCATTTTTCTCTCCTTACAAGGTAATGGTGGCGAAATGGTTGATCCGCGGTCGGGCACGAAAATCGTTGGCTGGTGAACCCTCAATAGTGCCCTTCCGGAAATGGTAGATTTTGGTTCAGGCCAAGGCCGCAGCGAGCTTGAAACCGCAGGCGTAGCAGCGCTACGTCGAGGAGTTCAAGATAGTGAGAACGCCGGCCTGGGCCGAAAGATGCCGTTGCCGGATGGGTACTAAATCGCATCCTTGCCCGACTCACCGGTGCGGATCCGGTGAGCCCCTTCGATGGGCATGACGAAGATCTTGCCGTCTCCCACACTGCCGGTATTGGCGGTCTCCGTGATGGTGGCAACCACTTTGTCCACCATCGCGGAATCCACGATCAGGTCGATTTTGACTTTGGGAACGAAGTCGGTCTGGTATTCGGCCCCGCGATAGATCTCCTTGTGGCCGCGCTGACGCCCGAAACCTTTGACCTCGCTGACGGTCATGCCGGACACGCCGATGCGGTTCAGGGCGTCTTTCACATCGTCCAGTTTGAACGGCTTGATAATCGACTCAATTTTTTTCATTGATGATGTCTCCTGTTGACGAATAAGGTTGATCGACCCTGGTTATTGGCTGTTGTTTGCGTGACTATTGAGCAACCGCTGTGCCATGTAGGTCAATGCTGATTCGTCGTGACAACGATAACCGTTGGTTCAGGACTCAAGGGTTGTTGCGCCTGCTCGGAAAAACACAGGTTTTTGTCGAAAGGCACAAAAATGTATATTTAATTTTATCTTTACGGTGAACCCTCTCCGCGGCAAGCCGCTGGGAGGCTTCAAATTATGGCTTGAATTTTCTTCAGGATCTCCATAAGCTATTGTTTCGAAATGCGAGCGCTCATGGCCCACCCGTTTTTAGCACCCATATACCTGCCGAAGGAATAGGAGACAAGACCGATGACCGTTGCACGCAAGATCAACGACATCATGGCCAAATCGTCTTGGATTCGCAAAATGTTCGAAGAAGGGGCCAGACTCAAGGCTGAGCACGGTGCAGAAAAGGTGTTTGATTTCAGCCTGGGCAACCCCGTGCTTCCACC
This sequence comes from Desulfosarcina sp., assembly GCA_018224455.1. Classification (GTDB taxonomy): domain Bacteria; phylum Desulfobacterota; class Desulfobacteria; order Desulfobacterales; family Desulfosarcinaceae; genus Desulfosarcina. The sequence continues at coordinate 3,923 of JAGTUY010000374.1, read as the reverse complement.
GCCGGAAAAGTTCAATGAGATTCTCAGGGACACAGTGGATTCATGCGGATTGGGTGACCACTGCTACATGCCCCAGGCCGGCTATCCCCAGGTGTGCGTCTCCATTGCCGACTACCTGACCAAGGAGCAGGGCGTTGCCATCAGCTGCGATGAAATCATCATGACCTGCGGGGCTGCCGGCGCACTCAATGTCATCTTCAAGGCCCTGCTGGATCCGGGTGATGAGGTGTTGACGCCCTCGCCGTGTTTTGTGGAATATCGCTTTTATGCAGACAATCATGGCGGCGTGCTGAACATGGTGGGCACCCGGCCGGACTTCACCCTCGATCTCGACGCGCTGGGTGACGCCATCACCGAGAAAACCAAAGTGGTGCTGATCAATTCCCCTAACAACCCCACCGGTCAGATATACAGCAAGTCGAGTTTGGATGCGCTGGGAAAACGGCTGGCTGAAAAATGCCGCGAGTATGGCCGCATCATCTACCTGGTCTCGGACGAGCCCTATCGTAAGATTGTCTTCGATGACGCCCAGGTGCCGTCCATTTTTCAATGCTACGACCAGAGCATTATCGCCACCTCCTATTCCAAGGATATCTCCATTCCCGGCGAACGCATCGGCTTTGCCGCGGTGAATCCCGCCGCCACCCATAAAAAGGCGCTGATGGCCGGCATGGTGCTGACCAACCGGATTCTGGGTTTTGTCAATGCGCCGGCCCTGATGCAGCGGGTGGTTGCCCGCATGCAGGGCATGAGCGTCGACATCGGCGAGTACAAACGCAAAAGAGACCTGCTATGTGACGGCCTTGCCGATGCCGGCTATGAATTCACCCGGCCGCCGGGAGCGTTTTACCTCTTTCCACGAACGCCCATTGCCGATGACGTGGCTTTTGTCCAAGATCTGCAGCAGGAGTTGATTCTGGTGGTTCCGGGCAGCGGCTTTGCGGGGCCGGGCCATTTTCGCATCGCCTTTTGCGTTGATGACCAGACCATCGTCAATGCGTTGCCGGGGTTTAAGAAGGTCATGCAAAAATACAAATAGTGTCGATTCGGAAACGGCATCTTGTGGCGCAGGCCGGCGTTCTCACATTTCCCCAATCCTCAACGTAGCGCTGCTACGCTTCCGGTTGGGAAAACGCTGCGGCCTTGCCCTGAACCACAAGCTACCATTTCCGGACCGACACTTCGATCGACCCGATTCAGATTCACCGGTTTATGAAACGTAAAAAAAGGGAGGATCATTGAATGAAGATTTTAAAGATCGATCATTTGGGCATTGCGGTGAACAGCATTGAGGATGGTAAATCCTTCTGGTCCGGCGTGCTCGGCCTGGATTTCGAAGGCGCGGAAACCGTTGCCGAACAAAAGGTCACCACGGCCTTTTTCCCCGTGGGTGAAAGCGAAGTGGAGCTGCTGGAATCCACCGCTCCGGATGGTCCGGTGGCCAAATATATCGAAAAGCGGGGGCAGGGTATCCAGCATGTGGCCTTCCGTGTCGAAAACATTGACGAGGCCCTGGCCGAGCTTAAAGAAAAGGGTGTGCAGCTGATTGACCAGCAGCCCCGAATCGGTGCCGGCGGTGCCAAGATTGCCTTTCTGCATCCCAAGGCCACCAATGGCGTGCTGGTGGAGCTGTGCCAAAGGGATTGATTGACCATTCTTTTTTGTAGGAGCGGCTTCCAGCCGCGATAAATAAGAACCAGGAGTACCGCCATGGAAAAGAAAGCCACCTCGCCCGTATCTGCGCATCCCATGTTATCCTCGTTGACTCCGGACCGGGCCAAAAAAGGAAAGGTCGTGTCTGCCCAAGAGGCCGTTCGCATTATCCGGGACGGAGATACTATCGCCACAGGTGGCTTCGTGGGCATCGGATTTCCCGAGCAGATTGCCATCGCCTTGGAGGCTTATTTTTTAGAACACGGTCGGCCCCGGGACCTCACCCTGGTTTATGCCGCCGGCCAGGGAGACGGCAAGGAGCGGGGGCTGAATCATCTTGGGCATCTGGGCCTGGTCAAGCGGGTGGTCGGCGGCCACTGGGGGTTGGTGCCCAAGCTTCAGCGGCTGGCCCTGGACAATAAAATCGAAGCGTATAACCTGCCCCAGGGGGTCATTTCTCACATGTACCGGGACATTGCCGCCCACAAACCGCGCACCATCACCACGGTCGGTTTGGGTACGTTTGTCGATCCACTCAACGGCGGCGGAAAAATCAACGACGTCACGACCGAAGACCTGGTGGAACGGATTCAGTTCGATGGCAATGACTACCTGGCCTACAAGACCTTTCCCATCAACGTGGCCATCCTGCGGGGCACCACCGCCGATACCGACGGCAACATCACCATGGAGAAGGAAGCCTTGACCCTCGAAGCGCTGGCCATCGCCACGGCTGCCCGCAATTCCGGCGGCTTCGTCATCGTCCAGGTGGAACGGGTGGCCGGCAGGGGGACCTTGAATGCCCGCCAGGTCAAGATTCCCGGAATCATGGTGGACTGCGTGGTGGTCTCGGAACCCGAGCACCACTGGCAGACCTTCGGCACCCAGTATGACCCCTCGTTCAGCAGCGAAATCAAGGTGCCGATTCAATCCCTGCCGCCCATGGAGATGGGCGACCGCAAAATAATCGCCCGGCGGGCAGCCTTCGAACTGGTGCCCAACAGCGTGGTGAATCTGGGGATCGGCATGCCCGAAGGGGTTTCCAATGTGGCCAACGAGGAAAAGATCATTGAATTTTTGACCCTGACGGCTGAGCCGGGCGTCATCGGCGGACTGCCGGCGGGCGGCCTCAATTTCGGTGCCGCCGTCAACACGGAGGCCCTCATCGATCAGCCGTCCCAGTTCGATTTCTACGACGGCGGCGGGCTGGACCTGGCCTTTCTGGGCCTGGCCCAGGCCGACGAAGCCGGCAATCTCAATGTGAGCAAGTTTGGATCCAAGCTGGCCGGTGCCGGTGGTTTTATCAACATCAGCCAGTCCGCCAAGCAGGTCGTCTTCGTCGGAACGTTTACCGCCGGAGGCCTGAAGATTTCCGTCCAAAACGGCATGTTGATCATCGACCGGGAAGGCAAGGTGAAAAAGTTCGTCAAACAGGTGGAACACGTCACCTTTTCCGGTGCCTATGCCGTATCCAAAAACCAACCCGTGCGTTATGTCACCGAACGATGCGTTTTCCAGCTGACATCGGACGGGATGGAACTGATCGAAGTCGCTCCGGGGATTGACATCGAAAATGACATTTTAACGCACATGGATTTCAAACCGGTGATCAAGGGCACACCGGCGCTCATGGACGAACGGATTTTCAGTCCCGGGCCCATGGGGTTGAAGGAGGACCTGTTGGCCGTCTCATTGGAAAAACGCCTGGTCTATGACCAGAGGGAAAACCTCTTTTTCGTCAACTTCGAAGGATACGCGATTCGCAGCGCCGGGGATATCGAGGATGTCCGGACCGCCGTCGGGAAAATCTTGGATACTGTGGATCACCGTGTCTATGCGGTGGTCAACTATGACAATTTCAGCATCTTGCCGGAATTGGTGGGACCATACACCGATATGGTGAAAGCGCTGGTGGATCGCTATTACACCGGCGTTACCCGCTATACCACCAGCGCCTTTTTGCGCATGAAAATCGGTGATGCGCTCAAGCAGCGAAAGATGGCGCCTCACATCTATGAAAGCCGGGAGGAGGCGAAGCTTGCCCTTAAGGGGGTAGGGAAACCATCAGACGCTTGACAGGTTCGGCGGTACCTTAATTTACCAGTTCAACCACTTCGGACGACCTGTCAATCCCTGTTGGGCCATTTGTCTACAGAAAATGAACGTCATTTAGTAAATGTGTCCCAAAATTATTCTTGACATGGTCCGGAGACTATACTATCAAAATCCATCATTGGTATGACCAATTAATCCTTAGCTGTTGGACCATA
>JAGTUY010000373.1 GCA_018224455.1 Desulfosarcina sp. | reverse complement strand
CACCTCCGATTGTACGTATTCGATTTCTTCTAACAATAACACGATCAGTTCAGATGGTGGAACAGGGACATTTTCTGTCTCTACATCGTCAGCCAGTTGTGAGTGGTATGCGGAAGCAAATGTGACCTGGGTGAAAATCACCTCCGAATCCAGCGGTATCGGCGATGGTATGGTAACTTACACGGTTTCGCCCAATACCGGCGCTGCCCGAACGGCGGTAATCACCATTGCCGGTCAAACACATACGGTTATTCAGGATCCCGCATTAGGTTCTCTGAAAGTGACAATTTACCCGCCCGAAGCTGTCTCAGCCGGTGCCAGATGGCGTGTGGATGGAGGGGATTGGAACAGCAGTGGGGAAACGCATAACGGACTTTCGGTTGGCAATCATTTATTGGAGTTCAATACGATACCCGACTGGATCAAACCAACCGGTCAAACGGTAACAATTAACAATAATCAGACGACGGAAACCAGCGGCGAGTATAGCCAGAATATAGTTATTGATCTTAGCGTTTATGCTTATAACATCAAAAATAAATATTATGCCGACCTTACTTGGTCAGGGGCAAATTCAACGTCTGTGGATGTCTACCGTGACGGTTCCATAATTGCTACTACTCTCAATAGCGGGGCATACACTGATGGCCCTTTTAGGAAGAAAACCCAGGCAACCTACCAATTATGCGAGGCCGGAACATCGATTTGCTCAAACATGGTTACCGTAAGCTGGTAAGACCTCTGACCAAATCTGAGTAGGTGTCAAAAGCAGTTTATTTGAACATTATATTAGATGTTTAACCTTTGATATCTCCAACGACCTTGTAGATATCAGTTTGAAAAATACCAACGATGTTCGATCATAATCACAGTCGAAAGGGTGAATCATTCAGGTTGACTGGACCCACCCTCTCTCTCATTTTTAGCTGTATATGGTTTCAATCCATTTCAACGCCTCTGAATCGCTGATCCTTCCCAAATAAATCTGGGTGGTCGACAAATTTGAATGCCGGAGGATGATCTTGCTGACAATTTCGAGAGGCACTCCTGAACGGGAGGCAAATGTGGCCGCGTGGCGTCGCAGGTCATGTGGTCTGAGGTGGATTCCGACCAACCGGCCTGCTTTCAATACGACCGACCTGGCGGCTTCATAGCAAATTGGAAAAATCCGTTCGTGCAGTCCGATATTTTTGGTTTTGACATATTCTTTGAGACGGTCAGCCACCTTCTGCGGAATAAATATCATTTCATGCTCGCGTCCGCTTTTAGGCTCTCGCAACAGGATTTTTCTTTCGGTTATATCGTTGGGACGATTTTCAGGACTTCCCCGATTCGCATCGCACCGCGTGCCATCAGCTCCAGAATCAACCGGTCTCGCATCTTGTTGGTTCGAAAAATGATTTCATCCACGGTTTCCTTTTCGAGTATATCAAATTGCGTTTTTACCTTTGTGCGGAACAGTTTACGCAACATAGGCGAATCGCAGGGGTTGATGAAATCAGGATCGAGGTTGTTTTTGGCAAAATTGAAAAATGCCAACAGGCTGGTAAATCGAGCACATTTGGTTTGGGGTTTGCGACCTTCGGTGAGTTGGTTCATGAAGTCCAGGATGTTATCAACGGTTAGGTCGCTGATGTCATAATCGCCGAATTGCTGGCAAAACTTATCCTTGACGAACGAGTGGGCTCTGACTGTATTTTTTTTTAGAATGGATCTGATGATAGTCGAGCCAGATTTTTCCCGCTTTTGACACTTTCATGACATACCTCCTTGGCTAAAATGTTTGACAACGGCCCAATGCCAAGGTAATTTTAGGATGTCCAAAGCGTATATGCAATGATTTCGTTGTTTTTGAAAACTGAGAGTCTCTCAATGTATCAGTATTGCGACATGATATCCCGAAATCAATTGTTACTGGTCAGAAGATTGGAGCTTTTATGAAATTAAAAAAAATATTACAGCTCACAAAAATTTCTATTCTCTTTTTTGTCATGTGTATTCTTTTTACTGTCCCAATAAATTTTGCAGCAGAAAAAGACAATACCAACCGTTGTAGCAACATTTCGCTTGATAAGGCTGCAACTATTTTGGTTGTTCCTATTGATGACCTTCAAAAAAGTAATATCGATATTATGGTTTCGCCTGATGACATCAAGAAAAAAACTTTTAAAATGCAACCATGTAATTGTGCAATAAGGTCAAAAACGAATTTTTTAAAAGGCATCAACTATCTTTTTTATTTATACAACGACCCTAAACAAGCTCGCATCGATTTTAACAAGATGAAAAACAACTATGCAACCATTTCCAAAGTGGAGGCTGTATCAGATATCGGCGATGAAACTTTTTGGGTCGGCGACAATCGTTTTCAACGAATGGTTTCGGTTAAAGGTGATGTATTAGTTGACGTCTTAGGCCCGAAAGAATTTGACGCTCAAAAACAAATCATTAGTGCAGTTTTAGCCAATTTTGAATAAATCACATCGGGGCAAATCTTGATAACCGTTCCCGTGGTACGTCCAAGATTACCAAAGCGTATCGGCAATAAAGGGTATAATTCCAGTTTGTAAGACCTAACCTGAGCGATTCAGTCGTTGAGCAGAGCTTTCGAATAGAAAAACCGGAAGTAAAAGCGATCGCAGCATGGTCGAAGCCGCTACCGCTTCAAAGGCTCACTCAAAAATCGGTCTTTATGGGATTAAGCACAAAATCTAGCCGTTTACGGACGCACCTATCCATTGGTATTCGTCGTGATTGGCTGATTTCAGTGCCGGTTATACGATAACCGGCGCTTTCTGGCATCTGTCGAGCAGCTCCGGCAAGTGCAACCGTTCCAAACAGGATTGGGTAACCTTCAGGATCGTTTCCCCGCTGTGAGAGACGATCTTGCCGGCAATGTCGATCAACCGCCTGCGCACCGTTGTGGCATAGGAACCGATTGCAATAACCGGGGATCCGACATCCTCCTTGAACGATTCGAGCAGGAAATGACCCACCAGCATCATATAGTACCAGGCCGCGTTGGGCGCGAACCGCTTGAAGGGCAGCTGCTCATGGCCGAAATCCTTGATGGCTCGATTGGCCAACTCGTCGCTGCCGCGTTCGTGATAGCAGGCGACAAGCCCGTTGGCCGTCAAATATTCCAGCGCCCCGGCGTCTTTGAGAAACCGGTCAATCGCCTGACCCTGCCCGATGTTGGTCACGATGATCGTGTCCGGCCGGCAACCCGGCAGGAAAAGTTGGTCGTGATCGTCATGCATCAACCGGCAATAGATGGCCCGCCTAAAGCGCTTCCAGTTGCCCTGCCGGCAACCGAACTCGGCATACTGCCAGGATTCCTTTTTCGTGGATTCGAATCGTTGCCAGCGCTCTTCATCCCAGCTGGCGGCGACCTGTTTGACGTTTTCATACATCTTGCCACCGCACAAATAGCCGACTTGAAGGGCTTCGCACAGATTGAAAATCTTCTGGTCGAAAAAACCACTGTCCATACGGATGACGATCGGCACGTCCCAACGGTAGTCTCTTTTGATTTTGATGACCATGTGCCGAATCATGTTCGGCACGCTGTCGCCATGATTGGAATGCTTGTCGCCACCGCGGAACACCGCATCCACGATGTAACGGCCCCAGTTCATCTGCAGGGGTTGGAATCCCTTTTTCTTTTTGTAGGTGGGCTTGACGCCATCGCGACACAAGGCATCATCGTTATCCATCACCATCGTATCGATACCCAACTCGACAACCTCAGGCCGAACGATCCGCAAGCGCCAGAGAAAAAGTGTTTGCAACAGTCTGCGAAACAAAAACACCCGCGTCCAGGCAAAAGCCTTGAAGAACCGCTTGACTTGATGAGAAGAGGCCATGTCTGCGCGATCGGTTTCGATACCACCGGCATACCCTTCATCCTCACGAAGCTGGTCGAAGTAGGTCAACCGCCGGCTGGTGCCGTCGACGAAAAAGCACAGCACCTGCTTGAACAGTTCCGCAATGGCCAGGCCCTTGCGGTTTTTGCGGATGGCGCCGAACCAGCGTTCGAACCAGCCGAAGATCTGGATGCCGTGCAGGTACGCCACGAACAAGGCCAGGCCGGCTCTGCCGGTCAACCGGTCGGAGGTGGCTTCGATGCGTCGAATTTTGTGTTCCTTTTGCCGGTAGTTTTTGCTATGTTTGCTCATAGAGTCCTTTACCTGTTGGGTGCGTTAATGTTTGTTGCTAACTTGGTGGTTTTTAACAAGCATTATAACACATTATCCAACTTTAAAGGACTCTTTTTTTGGGAAAATCGCCTGCTTTAGGTAAGATAATCTCAATACATCACCGCGCGACCGATTTATCAGATATATTCATTGACTGGTGTGTAATCACCATCCAGCCGAAATGTCGCCTGACCCCAAAATGTATTATCGCTTGGAATTATTTTCCGATCCAAAATTTGGCAAGCACTCTGTTATTTGCAAATGATTCCAAAATTAAAATGGCATTTTAATTCAAATTTTTTAATAAGCATCTGTCGAGCGAAT
>JAGTUY010000372.1 GCA_018224455.1 Desulfosarcina sp. | reverse complement strand
GATGGAGTGCAAGTAAATCAAAACGGCGGGCCGGTCGGGTGGTTAACCTGCCCGCCCGCCAGCCCATATGAACCCAAAGCGGCTCCGCTTCTGATAAAATTGGTCTTACCCATTAACCAAGACCGTGCTGTCGGTGGTAACACCAGCGATCCCGCGGAATCCATGGGGCCGTTCGCACGTGACAGCACACAGGAAAGCAATGAGCGATTCGGATAAATTCGATCCGACGGATCCCAACACCCAGAAGACCGTCGGCAATCCCCTCAGCCAAAATCCGCGTATGACCTGCCGCGATGTCGATGTTTTCTATGCGGGCGAACAGGCCATTTTCAATGTCTCCCTGGATATCGGGAAAAACGAAGTCATCGCCCTGATCGGCCCCTCAGGATGCGGGAAATCCACTTTTCTGCGCTGCCTGAATCGCATGAACGACACCATCGACATCTGCCGTGTAAGCGGTGAAATCAAGCTGGATGATATGAACATCTACGATCCGGCGATTGATGTGGTGCCATTGAGAGCCCAGGTGGGAATGGTTTTCCAGAAACCCAATCCATTTCCCAAATCGATTTACGACAACATCGCCTACGGGCCCAAAATACATGGTATGGCCAGGACCAGAACGGAGACCGATGAAATCGTCGAAATGTCGCTGCGCAAGGCCGGCCTGTGGGATGAAGTCAAAGACCGGCTCGATCAGCCGGGCACCGGCCTTTCCGGCGGCCAGCAGCAGCGGCTCTGCATTGCCCGGACCATTGCGGTGAAGCCCGAGGTCATTTTGATGGACGAACCCTGTTCGGCCCTGGATCCCATTGCCACGTCGATCATCGAGGACTTGATCCACGAATTGAGAACCCAGTATACGATTGCCATTGTCACCCATTCGATGCAGCAGGCCTCGCGGGTCAGCCAGCGGACCGCCTATTTTCACCTGGGCGTTCTGATCGAAGTGGGCCAAACGGATCAGCTTTTCACCCGACCGCTTCACAAACTGACCCAGGATTACATTACCGGCCGATTTGGCTGATGGAACGGCGATCCGACACAATACACCAGCGCATCGCGCGTTCCGGTCAACGATTAACATAGGAGAAAGCCGACGGTGAAGCACTTTCGGAGAGGACTCGATAAAGTCAAGAAAATGATCCTGAGCCTGGGCGCACTCGTGGAACAGCGGGTGCACCGGGTCAAAACGGCCATCGAGGAACGGGATGTGAATCTGGCAAGAGAGATCATGCACCTCGACCACGAAATCGACGAGATGGAGGTGGAGATCGAAGAGGAGTGTCTCAAGATCATCGCCCTGCACCAGCCGGTGGCGTCGGACCTTCGTTTCCTGATTGCCGTGATCAAGATCAACAACGACCTCGAACGCATCGGAGACCAGGTGGTCAACATCGCCCAGCGCGTGGAGCGCATCGCCAAGCGTCCGGTGGCCCCTTATCACTTCGATTACTCGGTGATGGCGGACAAGGCCGAAGCCATGCTGCGCATGAGCCTGGACAGCCTGGTCAACCAGGATCTCGATATGGCCATCAAGGTGCTCACCCTGGACGACGAGGTGGACGCGATCAAGGACGAGGCCTATGATCGCATCAAGCAGGCCATGGCCGACGGCCTGACGGAAGATATCGGCTACATGATCAACCTGTTGCTCATTTCCCGGCACCTCGAGCGGTTGGCCGACCACGCCACCAACATCGCCGAAGAGGTGGTCTACATGATCGAAGGCGAAATCGTCCGCCACGGCGTGCTGGAATAGATCCGGCGCACCGACGGCCACGAAGCGATGTTCGTCAACCGGACCGGTCGACGTCCAGAGGCTGAATGAAAGATGAGAAAAGAGAAAATACTGGTTGTAGACGACGAAGAGGATATTCTGGAACTGGTCCGCTACAACCTGGTGCGCGAGGGGTATACCGTGGTCTGCGCCGCCACAGGAGAAGAAGCGTTCAAATCGGCAGCCTCGGACCCGGCCGACCTGATCATTCTGGATTTGATGCTGCCGGGTATCGACGGCCTTGAAGTGGCCCGGCGGCTCAAGCAAAACCCCGGCACCAAGGATACCCCCATCGTCATGCTCTCCGCCAAAGGTGAGGAGGCGGACATCGTTAGCGGCCTGGAACTGGGTGCGGATGACTACGTAACCAAACCCTTTTCCCCCCGTATCCTTGTCGCCCGCATCAAAGCGGTCATCCGGCGAAGGAGTGACGCGGCGGAGGAAGAGCGGGAGGTTCTGAGCGTCCGCGAGCTCGTCATTCACACGGGCCGCCGCCACGTGACCGCCGATGGCCGCCCGCTGGAATTGACCTATACGGAGTTTCAGGTGCTCTACTTTCTGGCCCGTCGCCCGGGCTGGGTGTTTACCCGTTCCCAGATCGTGGATGCGGTACGCGGGGACGACTACCCGGTCACCGACCGCAGCGTGGATGTACAGATCGTGGGCCTCCGAAAAAAGCTGGGGCCGCTGGGAAAATATATCGAGACGGTTCGCGGCGTCGGCTATCGCTTCACGGAAAACTGATCCATGCAAACCCGCCTGCCCGTAGGGATAAACGGCACCGCTTCCCCGGATGACGATGGAGACCGATGAAAAAAAAGAAGCACCTGCTTTACAAGCTATTCCCCTCCTATCTGCTGATCACCCTGGTTTCGCTGCTGGCGGTCAGCTGGTATGCCTTGAACAATACCCGCCAGTTTAACCTGGAGCGTACCCAAGCCGATTTGGAAGTCAGCGGGCGGCTCCTCCAAGAGCAGGTGGTCCGCCTGCTCTCTCCGCTCGATGAAAAGGCGGTAGACTTGCTTTGCAAGGATGCCGCCGGCAGGACCGACACGCGGGTAACCGTGGTTCTGCCCGACGGCCGGGTGGTCGGCGACTCGGAAGAAGCGCCGGCCAACATGGACAATCACCGGGACCGGGACGAGATCCGCCAGGCTTATCGGGGCCGGAT